>JBARAE010000947.1:0-1854 GCA_049791715.1 Micromonospora sp. | reverse complement strand
GCCCAGGCCAGCACCGCCACCGCCCAGCCCGGTGCTGCCGGGCAGGCCGCCCGAGCCGAAGCCGGAGCCCAGCCCCGGAGCGGTCGCGGCGCCCGCGCCGGCCAGCCCGGTGCCGTAGTCGCCACCCGAGCCGACCGTGCCTGCGCCCGGGTAGCCGCCGGTGCCGGTCGACGGGGTGTAACCGCCGCCGGAGGAGAGATCCGGATGGGCGCTCGACCCGATGCTCGGACCGCCCGAACCGATGCCGGGCACCTTGCCCGCCCCGGTGGAGGGGCCGCCGCCCAGGCCGCCGGTCGAGGGCATACCGCCGACCCCCGGCACGCCGCCGCCACCACCGGTGCCGGGGCCGCCGCCCAGGTCGGGAATGTCCGTGCCCGGCGTGTTGATGGAGAGTGGCCCGCCTCCGGCCGGCGATTCCAGGACCCGGTCCTGGTACTGGCCGTTGACCGCGTTGTAGACCTTGCGAGCCTCGCCCTCCTGGTCGTCGAACCAGCCCCGCACCCAGTCGCCCAGCTCGCCGACCTTCTCCATCGGCCAGCTACCCATCAGGTCCGCCTTGACCCGGGTCTCGAAAAGCCCCATGCCGAGCACGATCTCGCCGTTGCGGGCGGCCAGCACGTCCCCGACGCAGGCGGACGGGATCGGCATCGAGTTCTGGGCCTCCTGGAGCTGCTTCGCGGCGGTCTCCAGGTTGGTCACGATGCTCACCCGGTCCCGCCCGGGCTTCTCGGCCGCGTCCACCAACCCGCCGGCCTGCTTCGCCAACTCCTCGACGTGCGACTTGAACGCCTCGTACGCCGGACCCTTCCAGACCGTGCCGAGGTCCTTGACGTTCTGCTGAAGGCTCTCCTGGACCTGCCCGATGTTCTTCAGCAGCTCCTTCCAGCCCAGCGCTGCGCTCTCCACCTTGTCCGGTCGACCCGCCACGAGTACCTCGCGGGCCATCGTCTCCCAGTCGGCCATCTCGCCACTCCCCGTTCTAGCCGCCGTTGCGGGCGGCATTGGCGAACGCCTGCTGCATCTCCTGCGCCGACATGGCGTTTGCGTGCTCGGCGTCCTCGTACTTCCGCTTCACCTCGCGCAGGGCCTCGGCGGCCGCCCAGAGCCCGTCCGAGAGCCTGCGCAGTCCATCCTGGGTGGAGGAGAAGAGAGCGTTGTGGTTCTTGGTCAGCTCCTGGGCGTTCGGGAATCCGCCCAGCGCGCCCTGGCCGCCTGTGGCCCACTCGTTCGGCGCCAGCTCGTCCTTGATGGACGAGATGTCGTACGAGAGCCGGTGCAGGTAGCTGGCGTGGGTCTCCAACCAGGTCACGGCGGAGTCGAGGCTGCCGGCGTCCCACTCCGTCTCCACCCCCCGCTCGCCCTCACCGGCGACCAGCTTGCTGGGCGTGTGCGCCTGGTCGACACCGACCCGGTCGAAGTTGACGCCCCGGATGTCGCCGACGAACGGAACGCCCGGGTTGATCGGCATGGGGACGTCGTACCGTTGCTCGATCCGGTCCGGATCCTTGCTGACGTTGTGGCTGATGTCCCAGCTCATTCCTGTCCTCCCCCTGGCGGTGCTGTGGTGCCCGGCGTCAGCCCTGCTCCGCGCCGGGCGGCGGTGACATCGGCTTGGCGGCGTCACCCGGCGGCGGAACGGGCCCGGCCGGCGGTGCGTACGGATGCGGCACGGTGGGCTGGCCCAGCGGCCGGGGCTGGTACGGGTGCTGCGGAGTCGGCCCGTGGCCGGTCGGGCCGGAGCCTGGCGGCTGACCGTTGCCCGGCGGTGGTGGGTAGCCCGGCGGTGGTGGGTAGCGCGGTGGCTGAACCGGCCCGGGCGGCGGTGGGTACCCAGGCGGCGGGCCGAAGCCGGGC
>JBARAE010000946.1:0-8407 GCA_049791715.1 Micromonospora sp. | reverse complement strand
GTATCGGGGGGCCGCGGGCGCCGGCGGACGGGCTTCGGCCCGGAACGGCCGGCGCAGCACTCGCCACCCGGTCCGCAGGCACATCAGGCCGAACGGGGCGAGGTCGTCACGGGCGAACCAGGCCGTCTCGTCGACCCAACGCAGGGAACGGGCCCAGGCGGCGAGGTTCAGTTCGCCTCGGCGGCGGTAGCCGAGCGCCGCGGGGAGGTCGTAGTTCTCCACCACCATCCGGCGCTCCCGGCACGGCCGCTGCTCGGGTACGGGCTGCCCGGTCAGGTCCAGGTAGGCGGCGCGGACCACGTCGAGGCCGCCGGTGTCCTCGAAGACGCGGAACTGCGCGCCCGGCCGCGGATTGAAGTCCAGCAGCCGGTATCCGCCGTCGCGCGGGTCGCGTCGCAGGTCGAGGTCCATCAGGCCCTGGTACGAGAGGGCCTTGAGCAGGTGCTGCATGTCGGCGCGCAGTGGATGGTTCTCCACCGCCCGGCCGAGGGTGGTCAGCCCGGCGTGGGCCGGGTAGGACCGCTCCTTGACCCCGGTGAAGCCCACCCGGCAGGCCAGGTTCGCGTCGCAGTACCCGTGGAAGAACCAGTCCGCCTCACGGCTGGCGGGGATGTACTCCTGCAGCATCACGCCGTGCAGGGCGTCCGCGCCCGGCCGGCGGGGCCAGGACGCCAGGACGCCGTCCAGGTCGTCGCGGGTACGCACCAGGGTGGTGCTGCGCCGGTGCTTCCCGTCCGCGGGCTTCCACGGCCGGGTCCGTTTGACGACGACCGGGAAGCCGACCCGGGCGGCGAACTCGTGCGCCGCCGCGGTCGACTCGGGTACGGCGGTGACCGGGGTCGGCACGCCGAGATCCCGGCAGAGGCGGTGCAGCGCGTACTTGTCCGCCAGTTGACGCGGCAGGTCGGGCGGGGGAGCCGGGAAGCGGAACCAGCGGCGCAGGTAGCGGCCTCGCTCGGCGAGGAAGATGGCGCCCGCGTCGTCGGTGGGCACCAGCACGGCCGGCCGGCCGATCCGTTCGGCGAGCCGCAAGAGTCCCGCCGCCACCCGGTCGGCGTCGACGCCCGGGTTCCACTCCCACCGTCCCCGCACGTACCGGGACGCCGCGGCGGGGGACAGCGGATCCTCGTGGACGACGTGGACGGGCACGCCGAGGCGGCCGAGGCTGCGAACCACGCCGAGGCCCCCGTGGTGGAAGACGTTGGGGTCCAGCTTCAGCACCACCGCGGGGGTGCTGACGTCGATGTCGCCGAGGTCCCCGGTCACGATCGCAGCCGGTCTCCGCCGGCCGAGGTGTTCCGCCGGCGCGCCGGGCGGCCGGTCTCGTGTTGAACGTGGACGTCCAGGTCGATGGTCATGGCGAATCCCCCGGCGAGGCGGTGCGTCGCCCGGCAGCTCGAGATGTGGCGGCCCCACGGGGCGGACCGCGGACGGCTCCGCCGCGGCACCGGGGCCGTACGGTCGGGTGAGGGCCGGTACGCGTCGCGGTGTCGCGACCCGTCGGTCTCGACCCGCCCGGCTGGCGGAGTCGACGTCCCTCCGAAGGGATATTGCCGCACCGAGGTCCGGTTAGGGATGAATCGCCCAAATTAGGCGAGATGGTGCCCGGTTGCGCGGTGGTCGGTTGGCGCCACGCTCCTGCCCTGCGCCCCGTCAGCGGGCCGTCGGGTAGGTTCGGCCGCATGACGGAGGCGACGGCTCACCGCACGGTGCAGATCTGGACCGACGGCGCCTGCAGCGGCAACCCGGGTCCGGGCGGCTGGGGGGCGGTGCTGCGCTACGGCACGCACGAGCGGGAACTCCACGGAGGTGAGTCGACCCCGACCACCAACAACCGGATGGAGCTGATGGCCGCGATCGAGGCCCTCGAGACGCTGACCCGTCCGGCCACCGTGGAGCTGCACACCGACAGCACGTACGTCCGCAACGGCATCACCAGCTGGCTGCACTCGTGGAAGCGGAACGGCTGGCTGACGGCGGCCAGACAGCCGGTGAAGAACGCCGACCTGTGGCAGCGGCTGGAGGCGGCCTGTGCCCGGCACCAGATCACCTGGCTGTGGGTCAAGGGGCACAACGGCCACCCCGAGAACGAGCGGGCCGACGCGCTGGCGAACCAGGGCGTGGCCGAGGCACGCGCGGAGGGCGTCGTCGTCGTCCGCTGAGGCGACACCGGCCGGTGCGATGATGCGCACCGGCCGGCGATCCGATCACTCCTCGATGTTGGGCGGTTCTCCCGTGCCCGAGACGGCGTCGACGTCGTAGCCGGCCCGGCTGGTCTCCCGCGCCGGGCGCATCTCCTCGGCAGGCAGGTCGGCGAAGTCGTCGCCGGTGTCGTCGGTGGTGTGCAGGGAGTCGCCCGGCGGTCGCAGCGACGCCTCGTAGGCGGTCGCGCCGTCGGGTTCGTCCGTGGTCGCGCGGCCGAAACGTTCCTCACTCGTCATGTCGCACTCCTGCCCCCGTCACCCGGCGGCAAACGCCGCTCAGCGGGCCGCGTCCGGGTGTCCCGGCATGGTCGAGCCGCCGGAGCTGCTGCCCGAGGCGCCGCCGGCCACCCCGGAGCCGTCGTCCGTGGTGACGATGTCCGGTTTAGGGGCACCCTCCTCCGGCGCCGGCACGTCCGTGTCCGTCTCGACCTGGACCAGCCGAGCCTGGCCGGCCTCGTCCTCGGCGTGCGCCGGGTCGGCCGGCTGCTTCCCCTGACGTGCCCGATATTCCACCGTCCGCCTCCCTGGTGCGGTGCGCCGCCCAGGTCGTGGCGGCGCAGGTCCGGCTACCCGGCCGCGCTGCGCCGAAACCTCAGCTACGGCGCCGGGGCCGCCGCGGGCCGCGGGCGGGTGTCGGCACCACGGTGAGTGCCCAGTGCGCGGGGCGGCGCAGCGCGGCGGGCAGCACCGTGCGGTGGTCGCCGCGGGCCGCGTCGAGCTGGGACTGGTGCAGGAAGAGGCAGCCGCTCAGATCCGCCCCACGCAGGTCCGCGCCGCGCAGATCCGCCCCGGTGAGGTCGGCCGGGCCCAGGTCGACGCCGCGCAGGTCCGCGCCGATCAGACAGGCGCCGCGCAGGTTCGCCCCGGACAGATCCGCCCGGCGCAGGTCCACCCCGATCAGCACCGCTCCGCGCCGGTCCGCGCCGGCCCGACCGGCCCTTGCCTGCTCACCGGCCCGGGACAGGAGCGCGTTGACCCGGCCCCGGTGGGCGTCCACGTCCAGGGCGAGCAGTTCCTCCGGGGTGCCGTCGGCCAGGCGGCCGGTCTCGTCCCACGCCCGGGCGAGCTCGTCCCGCAGCGGCCCGGGCGGGGTGAGGGCCACCGCCTCGCTCAGGTACCAGAGCAGCTCGTGCAGCGGCCGCATGACCGCGAACGTGTCGAACATCCGCCGCGCGCTCTCCGGCGCGGCGCGCCAGTCCCGCCCGCCGAACGTCACCTGGGCGACGTGCTGGCCGGCCCCGAAGCAGTCGAAGACCGTACACCCGGGGAACCCGCGCTCACGCAGGTCGCGGTGGATGCCGCAGCGGAAGTCCGCCCGCAGGTTGGGGCAGGGCTGCCCGGCGGGCTTGTCGATCGCGAAGTCGGCGGTCGCCGAGAACGCCGGAGCGACGCAGCAGAGTCCGAAGCAGCGCGCACAGTCGGCCCGCAGTTCACGCCCCGGGGCCGGGGTCGACGGCTGCCGTTCCGCTGTCTCCGACACGCTGCCCCGTCCTTCCGCTGCTCAGGTCCCGGCCGCGGTGCTGCCGCGGCTGGTCCATTCTCCGCCCCGGTCCGGACCGGCCCAGCCCGGGGCCGCCCCGGACGGGAGTGACGAGCGCAGAACGCGTTTCCCCTCGGCCGTGCCCCGGACCTTCGTATCGTGGCCGTAACCGGGCGGTGGAGGGGCGGCGGCATGGACGAGAACGCGCGCGAGCAGGCGCTGCTGACCGCCCTCACCACCGAACACTTCGTGCTCCAGACCTCCCGCAGTGCCACGATCGCCGAATCCGTCGGACGGGCGACGGTGTTCCTGTCGTTCCTCTCCGCCGCGCTGATCGGCCTGGGCTTCGTCGCCAGCAACGGCCAGCTGATCAAGCCGTACCTCGGCGCGGTGCTGCCCACCGTGGTGATCACCGGGCTGCTCACCTTTCTGCGGCTGGTGCAGAACATGGTGGAGAACTCGCTGGACCTCCGGCGCATCCAGCGCATCCGCGCCTACTACCACCGGCAGTTCGCCGGCGGGTACGACTTCTTCGCCGACGCGGTGGTCAGCGGGGACGTCGCGCGGGCGACCTGGGCGTCGGTCGGCAGCCGGCCGGGCTGGTGGCACCTCCTGCTCACCGCCGCGGCGATGGTGGGCGTGGTCACCGCGCTCCTGGTCGGGCTGGGCGGCGCCCTACTGGCCGGACTGCTCGGCGCCTCCGCCGCGGCGGCGATCACGCTCGGGGTCGTGCTGGCGCTGGCCGCCTTCGCCGCCGAGGTGGTGTACATCGGGCGGGCCTCGGTCTGGCAGCTCGGCTGAGCCCTGACCGGGGTCCGGGCCAGGGCCCGGACTTCAGCACGGTCAGACCGAGCGCCAGTCGTCGGAGGGCAGCGCGGACGCCTGCGGGCCCATCATCAGCATCCCGCCGTCCACCGGCCACGAAGCCCCGGTCACGTACGCCGCCGACGGGGACGCCAGCAGCGCCACCACTGCGGCGACCTCCCGGGCGTCACCCGGCCGCCCGACCGGCACCCCGGGCCGGTCCTGGGTGAACGGGTCGACGTCCTCCTGCCCGGTCATCGGCGTGGCGATCTCGCCGGGGGCGACCGCGTTGACGGTGATGCCGTCGGCGGCGAGTTCCTGCGCCATCACCTTGGTGAGCAGGCCGAGCCCGCCCTTCGCCGCGCAGTACGCCGACGAGCCGACCCGGGGTGCGTGCTCGTGCACGCTGGTGATGTTGATGATCCGGCCGCCCTTGCCGGCCGCTCGCATGCGCCGGGCGGCCCGCTGCGAGCAGAGGAACGGCCCGTCGAGGTCGACGCTGAGCACCTCCCGCCACTGCCGCCAGGAGACGTCGACGAAGGGGGTGGAGAGTCCGGTGCCGGCGTTGTTCACCAGCACGCCGATCCCGCCGAGCCGGTCGGCCAGGTCGTCCACCACGGTGGCGGCGCCCGGCAGCCGGGTCAGGTCCAGCTCGGCGACCTCGCAGCGGCGGCCGGCGGCCCGTACCTCCGCGGCGGTGCGCTCGGCCCCGTCGGCGTCGGCGTGCCAGGTGATCCCGACGTCGAAGCCGCCCTCGGCGAGGGCGACGGCGCAGGCCTTGCCGATGCCGGAGTCCGCACCGGTGACGACGGCGAGGGTGGGGTACTTCTCGTATCGCTGGGGCATGCTGCCGCACTACCCGGGCGGGTCGATCTCAACCAGACCGGTGTAACCGATCCGCGCCGGGGTAGCCGGGGCGGCATGGAGCTGGTCGAGGAGTCGCCGTACCGGTTCCGGATCGACCGGCACGACCCGATGCGGGTGCAGGGAGTGGTCTTCGCGTCCCGGTCGCTGCTGCCGGACGCCGGGGCGGACAAGTCGCTGGACCAGGTGGCTAACGTCGCCACCCTGCCCGGCATCGTGGACGCCTCCTACGCCATGCCGGACATCCACTGGGGCTACGGCTTCCCGATCGGCGGCGTGGCCGCCACCGACGTGGAGCAGGGCGGGGTGGTCTCGCCCGGCGGGGTCGGGTTCGACATCTCCTGCGGCGTGCGGCTGCTCACCGCGGGCCTGGACCGCGACGAGCTGGGGGCACGGCTGGACGCGCTGATGGACGGCCTCGGCGAGTCGACCCCGCGCGGGATGGGCAAGGGCGCGGTCTGGCACCTGACCGACCGGGCGGAACTCGACGCGGTGCTGCGCGGCGGCTCCCGGTACGCCGTCGAGCGGGGCTTCGGCGTGGAGCGGGACCTGACCCGGTGCGAGGACTACGGCGCGGTCGACGACGCGAACCCGGCCCAGGTGAGTGAGCGGGCGGTGGAGCGGGGCGCGCGCCAGGTCGGCAGCCTCGGCTCCGGCAACCACTTCCTGGAGGTGCAGGCCGTGGAGGAGGTGTACGACGAGGCGGTGGCGAACGCCTTCGGGCTGCGTACCGGCCAGATCTGCGTCATGATCCACTGTGGTTCGCGAGGGCTGGGCCACCAGATCTGCACCGACTACGTCCACGAGATGGAGAAGGTGATGCGCGGGTACGGCATCCAGGTGCCGGACCGGCAGCTCGCCTGCGCGCCCGTGTCGTCCCACGAGGGACGCGCCTACCTCGGCGCGATGGCGGCGGCCGCCAACTACGCCCGGGCCAACCGGCAACTGCTCGCCCACGCGGCCCGGCAGGTGTTCCGGCGGGTCACCGGCGCCACCCTCGACCTGGTCTACGACATCTCGCACAACCTGGCGAAGATCGAGACGCACGACGTGGACGGGGCGGCGCGCCGGCTCTGCGTGCACCGCAAGGGCGCCACCCGGGCCCTGCCACCCGGACACGCCGACCTCCCCGACGACCTGCGCGACGTGGGACAGCCGGTGCTCATCCCCGGCTCGATGGGGACCGGCTCGTACGTCCTGACCGGTGTACCGGGGTCGCCGGCGTTCGCCTCCACCTGCCACGGGGCGGGACGGGTGCAGAGCCGCAAGCAGGCCACCAAGGCGGTGAAGGGGCACGACCCGCGCCGGGAGCTGGAGGCGCAGAACATCGCGGTGCGTGGGGCGTCCCGGCGGGGGCTGGCCGAGGAGATGCCGGCCGCGTACAAGGACATCTCGGCGGTGGTGGAGGCGGCGGAGGGGGCCGGCCTCTGCCGGAAGGTGGCCCGCCTGGTGCCGGTCGGCGTCGTGAAGGGCTGACCCGTCCTCAGACGTCCAGGGTCACCGCGCAGGACCAGCCGCCTTCGTCGTGGCCGAAGCGCAGCTCGTGCAGGGACACCGCCTTCGGTACCGCCCCGACCAGCTCGACCTCGTCGGTGTCGGCGGTGCGCCAGCGCACGAGCAGGCCGCCGTCGTCGGCCGCCCGTACCTCGGTCGTCAGCGGAAGCGTGCCCTCCGTCTCCAGCCGGAAGATCACTTCGTCCAGGACGCCCGTGAGCAGATCGCCGTCGTCGCCGGGCGGCACCCGGAACTCGGTCTGCCCGTCGGCGGAGGCGCCCGAGGTGTCGACGAACCCCTCCACCATGGCGGCGACCGCCTCGGCCAGGCAGCCCTCCCGGTCGGGTGCCCATGCCTCGATCCGCACGTCGGCGGTGTGCGGCACGTTCCGGTGCCCCCGGGACGGTGGTCGATCCATGCCCCGATCATGCCGCCGTCCCCGGCCGGGGCACCGCGAATTGTCGGAGCCGACGGCTAGCGTGCCGGGCATGTTCTTTGACGGATTCGACGAAGCGGACGCTGTGGCGCTGATCTTCGGCAGCATGATGCGACACGTCCTGCGCACCGAGAGGGTCGGGGAGGACACCCTCGGCCGCACGGTCGACCTGGCCCGAGAGTGGGGCACCAGCCCGACGGCGGACGCACGGCTGGCGGCGGCGCTGCGTGAGCTGCACGGCGAGCACGTCGACACCGACGACCCCCGACAGGTCGCCGACGAGGCGACCCCGATCCTCGCCGAGAACGGCGTCCTTCCCGAGGCGGACGCGCGCGGCGCGGCCAGCGCCCGCTTCGCCGCGAACGCCCGCCGGCTGCGGGAGAGGGACATCACGCCGGCCGAGTTCGAGGAGCTGATGGGCGGCGAGGCAGGCCGGATGGAGTGGGATCCCCGGTGGGAGCTCGGCGACTGAGGGACAGCCGGCACGTCGTGACGCCGGTAGGTTCGGCCCGGTGAGGATCACCAAGTTCACCCACGCCTGCGTCCGGATCGAGGACGGCGGCCACGTCCTCGTGATCGATCCGGGCACCTGGAGCGAACCCCGCGCCCTGGACGGCGCGGATGCGGTGCTGGTCACCCACGAGCACACCGACCACATCGACGTGCTCCGGCTGGCGGGTCTCGGGGTGCCGGTCTTCGCGCCCCGCGAGGCGCGGCTGCCCGACCTGGCGCCACTGGCGGTCACCCGGGTCGACGCCGGTGACCGGTTCACCGCCGCCGGCTTCGCGGTCACCGCCGTCGGCGGGCGGCACGCCGTCATCCACGGCGGGCAGCCCGACTGCGCCAACCTCGGCTACCTGGTCGACGGCCGGGTCTACCACCCCGGCGACTCGCTGCACCCGCCCGGCCAGCCGGTGGACACGCTGCTGGTGCCCGCGCAGGCGTCGTGGCTGAAGCTCACCGAGGCGATCGACTTCGCCGCCGGGGTCGACTCGCGCGCGGTCTTCCCGATCCACGACGCCCAGCTCAACGACCGGGGCCTGGACAGCGTCAACGGCTGGTTCGGCGAGACCCTCGGCGACCGCTACCGCTACCTCGCGCCGGGCGAGACGGCCTGACTCGCCC
>JBARAE010000945.1:0-2739 GCA_049791715.1 Micromonospora sp. | reverse complement strand
GGCCACCGCCGACCCGGCGGGCACCGCCGGCACCCGGGTCACCACCTGCTCGCAGACCGGGCACGCGGCGCCGTCGACCAGGTGCGCCCGGAACGCCGCCTCCAGGTCCGCGTCCGCCCGTTCGGTCGCCGCGCGTGCCTCCGCCAGGGCCCGGGCCGCCGCGTCGTGCTCGGTCTGCGCCGCGGTCACCGCCGCGTGGACCGCGTCCGCCTCGCCGGCCAGCCGGTCCCGGTCCGCGTGCGCCTTGAGCTGCAGCCGCAGCCCGCTCTCGTCGCCGGCGGCGGTCAGCTCGCCGCGCAGCTTCTCCTCCCGCTCCTCGGCGAGCGCCACCGCCGTGGTCGCCTCGTCGGCGGCGGCCCGCGCGGCGGTCACCGCCCGAGCCAGGTCGGCGATCCCGTCCGGCGGCCGCACCCGGGCCAGCACGGCCAGTTCGGCGTCGAGGGCGGTCAGCGCCTCAGCCGCCTCCCGCGCCGTCGCCCGAGCCCGCTCCAGCTCCGGTACGGCCAGCCCGACCGCCTCCGCCAGCCCCCGCATCCGGGCGACCCGGCCCTCGGCGTCACCCAGTGCCTCGTCGTCGACGTCGGTCAGCCCGCCCAGCACCCGGTCGACGGCCTCCAGCTTCGCCCCGGCCTGCCCGGCACGTTCGACGGCCCGCTTCTGTACCTCCTCGTAGACCCCGAGGCCGAGCAGGTTGACCAGGATCTGCTGCCGGGTGGCGGGCTTCGCGTGCAGGAAGTCGGCGAACTGCCCCTGTGGCAGCACCACGCAGCTGGTGAACTGCTCGTACGGCAGCCCGACCGCCTCCAGCACCGCCTGTTCCATCTCGGCCGGGGTGCCGGCGATCACCTCGCCGAGATCCTCCGGGCTGAGCCCGGTGTCGAGCTTCGTCACGTCGAAGCCGGGAGGCATGAGCTGCAACCCGGCGTTCGCGGTCTTGACCGTGCCCCGGCCGTCCCGGCGGACCACCCGGGTCGCCACGTACCGGGCGCCGGCGGACTCGAAGACCAGCCGCACCCGCGCCTCGGTGGCCGACGGGGCCAGCGCGTTCGCCAGGCCGCGGGTGCCGCCCCACCGGGGCACTGTGCCGTACAGGGCGAAGCAGATCGCGTCCAGCACCGTCGACTTGCCGGAGCCGGTCGGGCCGACCAGGGCGAAGAAGTCCGCGTCGGTGAAGTCGACCGTGGTCTCCTCGCGGAAAACGGTGAAACCGGCCATGTCCAGCCGCATCGGTCGCATCAGTGGTCGACCCCCTCGAGCAGCTCGTCGAAGAGTTCCTGGACGCCCTCGTCGGCGTGCCCGCGGCTGCCCAGGTAGTCGGCGAAGAGCTCGCTGGGCGAGCGGCCGGCCCGCTGGGCGGTGCGGGTGCCGCTGCCGGGCGCGGGGACCAGCTCCGGGTCGATCCGGATCTCCAGCGCGCGGGGGAGCAGCTCCTGCACCTCCTCGCGCAGCCCGGCCCGGGGCTGCTCGCGGACGTACACCCGCAGCCAGCCCTCCGGCGCGTCGATCTCGGCCAGCTGGGCCAGGGTGCCCCGGACGGTCCGCAGCGGGACCGCCCCCGGCACCGGCACCTCCCGGATCTGCGCGGCGGTCTTCGCGGTCACCTCGACGAGGGTCACCGAGCCGACGTTCTCCTGCTCGCCGAAGTCGACTGCGAGGGGGCTGCCGCTGTACCGCACCGGGCACGGCCCGATCACCCGCTGCGACCGGTGCAGGTGGCCCAGCGCCACGTAGTGCGCGTTGCCGGGGAAGACGGTGGCCGGTACGGCGTACCCGAGGACGGTGTGCGCGTCCCGCTCGCCGCCGCCGGTGCTCGCGCCGACCACGGTGAGGTGGGCGGTGACCAGGTGCACCCGGTCGGGCTCGGTGAAGCCCTCGGTGAGCCGCGCGAGGACCCGGCCGAGGTGGTCGGCGTACGTCTGGTTGGCCTCGGCGGCGGTCAGCTCGTACATCTCCACCGCGCGGACGGCGTACCGCTGGGAGAGGAACGGCAGCGCGGCGAGCTGCCAACGCTCACCGTCGCGGGTGGTGCCGTCGATGATGTGCTCGGCCGGGTTGTCCCGGACGCTGCCGCGCAGGGTGATCCCAGCCGCCTCCGCCCAGGGGCGCAGCGCGTCGAGCGCAGGCCCGTTGTCGTGGTTGCCGCCGATCGCGACCACGTCCGCCCCGGTGCGCCGCAGTGCGGTCAGCGCCCGGGTGACCAGCCGGGTCGCCTCCGGGGTGGGTGCCGCGGTGTCGTAGAGGTCGCCGGCGACGATGACCAGGTCGGGCCGCTCGGCCCGGGCGATCTCGATCACCTGGGCGAGCACCTGCTTGTGCTCCTCGGCCCGGGACTGCCCCTTGAGCACCTTTCCGACGTGCCAGTCGGAGGTGTGCAGGATCTTCATGGCTGGTTACCTCAGAACGGGATGTCGTCGTCGGTGGTGCCCGGGCCGACCACCGCGAACGGGTCGGCCGACTGGGTGATCGAGCGCAGGGTCTCGGAGGGAGCGCGGCCGGCCTCGGAGACCCGGGTCGCCCAGGCCGGGAAGGGGAACTCCAGGCAGAGCGGCACCGGGATGTCCGGCTGGTTGACGAACATGGTGCCCGGCTTGGCCAGCAGCGCCCGCTGCCGCTGGGCCGGCGGGAGGAAGCCGTACTCCGGGCGGGACGCCTCGGCCGGGTCGAGCCGGCCGACCACCCGGATCGCCGAGTTGGTGACGATCCGCCGCTCCACCTCGCTCGCCGTCTGCTGCGCGCCGA
>JBARAE010000944.1:0-5509 GCA_049791715.1 Micromonospora sp. | reverse complement strand
CGCCGGGGCCCCGCCAACCACAGCGGGCGGCGCGGGAGGAGGGCGGTGGCGGTCGTGCGGCCCCGCCCAGCGAACCGCTACCGCCTGCTGTCGTCGAGGAGCGTCTCGAGGCGGCGCCAGACGTGGGAGCGCCAGCCGCCGTCGAGCAGGGTGAACGTCCGCCGCTGCACCGGGTCCTCCGGGTCGAAGCCGCTGTGCTCCAGGAAGAGGCGGGTACCCCGCCCCTCCGGGGCGAGGGTCCAGGTGACCACCGTGTCCAGCGGCCCGCCGCGCCACGCCCAGCTCAGCCGGCGCGGCGGGTCGATCTCCAGCACCTCGCAGTGGACGACACCGTCGAACCCCTGCCCGGGTCGCGGCGTGGTGCGGAAGGTGAACAGGTGCCCCGACACCGGCGCGAAGTCGTTCGGCATGAGCCAGCGGGCGAGCAGATCGGAATCGGTCAGCGCCCGCCACACCTTCGTCGGCGGGTGGGCCAGGAACTGATCCACGGCGATGGTCGTCCGGTCACTCATCGGGCAGCTCGTCCAGCACGTCACGCAGGTCGGCGAGGCGGGCCCGCCAGAACCGCTCGTACGGGCTGAGCCAGTCGGCCACCTCGCGCAGCGGCTCCGGCCGCAGCGAGTACAGCCGTTGCCGACCGACGGGCTGCTCCACCACCAGGCCGGCGTCCTTGAGCACCTTCAGGTGCTCCGACAGGCTGGGCCGGCGCATGTCGAAGTGGTCCGCCAGCCGCTGCACGGGCTGCTCGCCCGTGTCCCGCAGCAGCCGGAGCAGCTCCCGCCGCGTCGGATTGGCGAGCGCGGCGAAGACGTCAGACACGGGTGGCCTGCAGGACGATGCCGTTGCCGTCCGGGTCGTCGAAGGTGGCGTACCGCCCCCAGGGCGCGACCTGGATGCCGCCGTCGGCGAAGGCGACCCCGCGTTCGCGCAGCAGGGCGACGTCGCCGTCGAGGTCGTCGGTTTCCAGCACGAGGCCCTTGAGCGACCCCGGCGGCATGGTGGGGAACCAGGTGACCAGGGTCAGGGCGGTGGTCGCGGCCTTCGGCGCCACCTGCACCCACCGGCCTCCCGGCCCCATCGGGTTGTCCCAGATCAGGTCGAAGCCGAGGATGTCGACGTAGAAGTCACGGGCGCGGTCCTGGTCGCTGACGGGCACGGAGACGAGCTGTACGTGGGTCACTGTCATGCCGTCAGAATAGGTAGGAGATTTCCTACCAGTCAAGCGGAGGCAGGGCCGGCCGAGCCGCTGATGGCTCGACCGGCCCGCTCCGCGGTCCTGCGGTCAGGAGGCCGGGTAGTCCTGCTGACCCTGCGGCTGGCCGTACTGACCCTGGGCCGGGTAGCCGCCCTGCGCCGGGTAGCCCGGCTGACCCTGCGGCGCCTGGCCGTACTGGCCCGGCGCGGCCGGCTGGCCGTACTGGCCCTGCTGGGCGGCCTGGCCGGGCTGCCCCTGGGGCCAACCCTGGGCGGCCGGGTAGCCCTGGCCCGGCACGGTCGGCTGGGCCGGTGCGGCGAACTGGTGCGCGGCCGCTTCCTCCCGGGCCTCCTTCCGCGCCTTCACGGCCCGGACGATCAGCAGGACCGGCAGGATGAAGGCGTAGAAGAAGATCGTGTACCTGGTGCCCACGGGAGCGAGGAACATCAGGTAGAAGCCGTAGCAGAAGAAGGCGATGCCCACGACGACGTTCAAAATCCGCGAGCCCGTGCCCTGCTCGCGGATGGCAAGGCCGGTGACGATCATCGCGATGCCGCCGAGCATCAGCAGGATTTCGTAGACAAGTTCAAACATGTGATCCCCGTAATTCTGGTGAATGGGCCGGCCCACCATAGAGGAGCGCCAGTCGCCTCCGCTGCCCCGTCCCCTGCGGGAGGCGGCACCTCACTTGAGCTGGCCGGCGGTGAGCCCGGCCTGGATCTGGCGCTGGAACGTCACGTACACCACCAGCACCGGCAGCACCGCGATGGCGAGGCCGGCGAAGAGCTGGGCGTAGTCGCCGGCGTAGCCCTGATTGACGGCGAGCGAGTTCAACCCCTGGGCGAGCACCCATTTCGACTCGTCACCCTGCATCAGCACCTGAGGCAGCAGGAACTGGTTCCAGTGGCTGAGGAAATTGAAGATGCCGACACTGATCAATCCCGGTCGCGCCATCGGCAGCATCACCCGGAAGAAGAGCCCGAAATGGCCACAGCCGTCGATGAGTGCGGCCTCCGCCACCGAGGTCGGCAGGGTCCGGAAGAACGCCGTCAGGAAGAACACCGTGAACGGCAGCGAGTAGGCCGCGTACACCAGGATCAGGCCGGTCCAGGTGCCGAACAGCCCGGCGTTGCGGACCACGAAGAAGAGCGGCACCAGCGCGAGGAAGACCGGGAACATCATCCCACCGACGAACAGGTAGTAGACGACTTGCCGGCCGCGGAACTCGTACCGGGCGAAGACGTACGCGGCCGCCGCGCCGAGCAGCATGGTGAGGGTCAGCGAGCCGGCGACCACCACCGCGCTGTTCAGGAAGTACTGCCCGATGTGCGCCTTCGTCCACGCGCGCGCCCAGTTGTCGAAGTGCAGGGCGCCGGGCAGCCCCCACGGGTCGGCCAGGATCTCGTTGTTGCTCTTCAGCGAGCTGAGGAACATCCACGCCAGCGGCAGCAGGGTCATCGCCGCCCAGAGCAACAGGAAGCTGTGTGAGAAGGCGTTCGCGACGCCCAGTTCCCGCCGCAGCGGCCGGTCCTTGGACCGGCTCGGCGCGGCCACCGCAGCCGGCGCGGTGCCATCCACTGTGGTCACGAGTACTCGATCCGATCACGCCGGGCGGCCCGCAGCGCCAGCACCGCCACCGACAGGGTCAGGAAGAACATCACCACGCCGATCGCCGAGGCGTACCCGAACTTGGTCTCGCTGCCGAAGGCGGTGTCGTACATCCGCAGGCCGATCACGTCGGAGGAGAAGTTCGGCCCGCCGTTGGTCATGAGCTGGACCAGGATGAACCCGTCCAGCGCCGCGATGGCCAGGTAGATCCAGGCGACCTGGACGGTGTCCCAGAGCAGCGGAATGGTGATCTTCCGCAGCATCACCGCCCGGGAGGCGCCGTCGAGCATCACCGCCTCGTAGATGTCCCGCGGGATGGCCTGCATGGCCGCGCCGAAGAGCACCACGTAGAAGCCGACGTTGCTCCACACCATCACCGCCAGCACGCACCAGAAGGCGAACCGGGGGTCACCGAGCCAGGTGGGCGCGGGCAGCCCCAGAGCGCGCAGCGCGCCGTTGAGCAGACCGCTGTTGGGCTGGTAGATCTCCTTCCAGAGCAGGGCGATGATCACCACGGACAGCACCTGCGGGAAGAAGTACACCAACCGGTACACCGAGGTGCCGCGGACCCCGCTGACCCCGGCCCGGCCCTTGCGGCCGCCCATGGTGAGCATGGTGGCGAAGAAGAGGCCGAGCGCGATGGTGAGCACCGGAACCACGGCGAGCAGGATGGCGTTGTTCGTCAACGCGTTCCAGACGTACCCGTCGTGCAGGAGGGTGCGGAAGTTCGCCATGCCGACCGGGTCGGCCTGCGCGGAATAGCCCAGCCAGTCGGTGGTCGAGATCTGAAAAGCCTGGAGGTACGGCGAGAGCACGAACACGCCGTACAGCACCAGCGGCGGCAGCAGGAAGCTGATGATCAGCGGAAATCTGCCATGTCGCACCTGGCGACCCTCCCCGGTTCGGCCGGCGGGAGCGGGACGTGAGCCCGCTCCCACCGGTGGAGTCTCACACGGCCCGCTTGTACTTCTTGATCGAGCTGTCCTGGGCGATCGAGTCGGCGCCCTTCTGGCACTGGTCCAGGAACTCGGCGGGCGTCGACCGGCCGCTGAAGAACTCGCCGCAGGCGGCGTCGACCAGGTTGCGCTCCAGCTTGCGGTAGTAGTTGTTGTAGACCCAGTTGAAGCCGTTGGACCCGGACGCCTCCAGAGCCTTGACCACGGTGTTCAGGCCGAACGGCAGTTCGACGCCCTCGGTGGTGCCGGCGACCACGGTCAGGCTGGCGACCTTCTTGGTGAAGTCCTGGGCGCCCTTCTTGGAGAGCATCACCCGGAGGTACTCCAGGCCGCCGGCGACGTTCTTCGCCTTGGCCGGCACGATGAACGGCTCGCCGGCGGTGCCCCGGACCGCCTCGAACGGCAGCTTGTCGCCGCTGCCCAGGCTCGGAGTCGGCGCGACGGTCATGTTGAAGCCGGCCGGGGTGACGTCCTTCTGCTCGCTCTCCAGCCAGGAGCCGCACGAGATGAAGGCGGCCTTGCCCTGGCACCACGCGGTCTGCGACTGCTTGTGGTCGAGGCCCGGCGAGCCGTCCAGGATGTACTTGTCCTTGACGATCTGGTACCACGCGTCCGCGGCGGCCTTCATCGCGTCGGACTTCCAGGCGTTCGGCTCCAGGTTGTCGATCGCGGTGGCGACCGAGGGGCCGCCGAACTTGATCGCGGTGGAGATCAGCGGCCAGCTCATGTAGCGCGGGTGCTGACCGGCGTACGTCCAGGGGGCGATGCCGGCGGCCTTGATCTGCTTGCACAGCGCGATGTGCTCGTCCCAGGTCTTCGCGTACTGCCAGTTGCGCTCGGTGAGGAGCTTGGTCGAGTACCAGATGCCGTAGACGGTGTAGGTGTAGTTCATCACCAGGAACTTGCCGTCGTACGAGCCGACCTCGACGGCACCGGGGAGCAGGGTCTCCTTCACCGACTTGCCGGGCTGGTCGAGGCTGGGCGCGGCGAGCAGTTCGCTCAGGTCGGCGAGGGCGTTCTGGGAGACCAGGCCGTTGGGGTCGATCTGGCCGGCGCCGGAGTTGTTCACCACGTCCGGCGGCGTGCCGTCGACGAAGCGCGGCTGGAGCGTCTTGTTGATCTCCTGGGTGGCCGAGTGCTTGATCTCGGCCTTCGGGTACTTCTCCTTGTACATGGCCTCGTGGGCCTTGGCGTACTCCTCGCCGAAGCCGCCGTTGAAGATCACCACCTCGAGCGGGGCGTCCTCCTTGACCCCGAGCGGGTTCTGCTCGCTCTTGGTGCCCTTGTAGGTACCGGCGTCGCCCTTGTCGTCGCCGCCACCGGAGGTGGCGCAGCCGGCGACCAGACCGGCGGCGGGAGTGGCCAGCAGGCCGGCGGCGGCGGTGCGCCGCAGGATGTCACGCCTGTTCATCACATCTCCTCGGTTCGGGTACGGGCGGCCGACCGGGGGGTGGGGCGACGGTGGCCGCGGCGTCGAGGCACGGGGGTGTTCTGTGTTGCTTGTCTTCAGATCGCATAATGTTGCTGAAGAATTTCTACGGCAGCGCGACGCGGACCACAAGACCCGACAACCGAACCGTTATCACCACCGGCCACCTCCGGCTGGCATAGCCTGGGTCCATGCGCCGCCTGCGGCAGCTCGCCGAGCGCACACCGGCCGCGCGGGAGCGCTACGTCGACCTGCTCCGGGCGCTCGCCATCACCATGGTCGTTCTCGGTCACTGGGGCATCACCGTCATCGGGTACGACC
>JBARAE010000943.1:0-3808 GCA_049791715.1 Micromonospora sp. | reverse complement strand
GCCCTCGCCTTCCGCGTGGTGGCCCGGGCCGGCCGCGGGTACGCCTTCGCCGGCTCGCCGGCCGTCCCGGTGACGGTCGCCTGGGGTACCCGGGACCGGATCCTGCCGTACCGGCAGGCGGCGCTGGCCCGGTCCCGACTGCCGGCGGCCCGGCACCTCGACCTGACCGGCTGCGGTCACGTGCCGATGCACGACGATCCGGAGCTGGTCGCCTCGGTGATCCTCGCGACCACCGGGGCGGTACCGGCCTGAGCCCTCGACACCAGCGGCGCGCGCGGCGCTACTCCGTGGCGCCGAGCGGGTCGGTGCGGACGAAGCGCATCGTCCACGTGCCGTAGCCGTCCCGGTGCTCGCGCTCGTAGAGATGATCCGGGCCGCCACCGCCCGGCGTCGGCGCCTCGTCGGGGTGGCGCAGGATCCACCGTTGCGGCGGGCCGCCGTCGGGGTCCGCCGGCAGCTCCCGGACCAGGTCGTGGGCAGGCCCCCCGACGAATCGCACCTTCACCACACTCACCCGGACACCCTCCGCTTTGGATCACGCACGCCGCGTCATCAGAGCCCTCTCGACGGGAAGCTACCCCGCGACCGCTCCTCCCGGGCGGGAAACCCCCGGCGGTTTGCCCTGCTGGGGCCCCGGGTACCGCGTCCGAAGTGCCGGACCCAGTTCGGGCTGGTCGCTGGTCGGACGAGGACGAGGAGTGGTCGATGAGGACGCTGGGCGGGCGGTACGAGCTCGAACAGCGCATCGGCATCGGTGGGATGTCGGAGGTGTGGCGTGCCCACGACCTGGTCCTGGACCGCACCGTCGCGGTGAAGCTGATCTCCCCCGAGCTGGACGGCGAGGAGACCTCCGTGGAGCGGATCCGGGCCGAGGCCCGCTCCGCCGCGCGGCTGGTGCACCCCAACGTCGCGAGTGTGCACGACTTCGGCACCTCGACGAGCCTGCCCGGCCGCGAGGCGCCCTACATCGTGATGGAGCTGGCGGAGGGCGAGACCCTCGCCGTCCACCTGCGCGGCGGCCCGCTGGACTGGCGGATCGCCGTCCGGGTCTGCGCCGAGGTGAGCGCGGCACTGGCCGCCGCGCACGCGCACGGGATCGTGCACCGGGACGTGAAGCCGGCCAATGTCATCCTCACCCCCGCCGGGGTGAAGGTGCTCGACTTCGGCATCGCCACCCCCGCCGGGACGCCGGACCACACCCCCGACGGCATCGTGGTGGGCACCCCCGCGTACCTGGCGCCGGAGCAGCTGGACCAGCAGCCGGCCACCCCCGCCGCCGACATGTACGCCCTCGGCGTGCTGCTCTACTACTGCCTGACCGGCCGGCTGCCGTACACCGCCAGCAGCACCACCCAGCTGCTCGGCGAGCGGAAGCGCCGGGCGCCGGAGCCGCTGCCGGAGATCGACGGGCTGCCCCCGGAGGTCGCCGACCTGTGCCGGCGCTGCCTCGACGAGGACCCGGAGCGGCGGCCGACCAGTCTGATGGCCGCGTTGCTGCTGGCCGAGGCGGTGGACGCCCGGGTCTACGTGCCGATGCTGGCGGCGACACCCCGGCAGCGGCCGACCCCGGTGTCGCGGTGGACGGATCGGGCGGCCGCCGAGTCGACAGAGGCGATGGCGGTCGACGGTCACCCGACCGAGTGGGCCTGCTGATCTGCGCACCGCGTCCGGCTCGGCCGGCGTTTCACCCTGCGGGGGCCGGGTAGCCGGGCGGGTGAGTGACGGGAGGAACGCGATGCCGGATCCGAGTTCCTGGCTGCACGAGACGGCCACCGCGACCGCGGCGGGTGGTCACGTACGCACCGACGACGGCGGACTCTCCACCGCCCTGGCGTCGCCTCTGGCGCCGCACTGCACCGGCCTGACGCCGGAGCAACTGCTGGCTGCCGCGTTCGCGTCCTGCCTGCACCACGCGGCGGTGGAGGCGGCCGCCGAGATCACCGACGAGGCGCACACCGTGCAGGTCACCGCGGAGGCGAAGCTCGGCCGCGACGACGACGGCCGGTACCGGGCCGACGTGCACGCGGAGATCTCCTCCGCCGGGCTGACCCGTGACCAGCTGGCCGACCTGGTCGCGTACGCGGACCGGCTCTGGCCGTTCTCCAGCGGCGACAACAGCCGGCACCGGCTCACCGTCACCCCGGCGGAGAACGGACGGCGGTGAGCCGCGGGGCTCACCAGCGGAAGCCGGCCGTCACCGCCCGGTGGTCGCTGTCCGGGGTATGCAGGACGCCCGCCGCGGTCGGGGTCAGCCCCCGGTAGAGCACGTGGTCGGGACGGGTCAGCGGCAGTTCCGACGGCCAGGTGAAGCCGAAGCCCTGCCCGGCGTCCGCCTGGGCGTCGTGGAGCAGCCGGGTCAGCGGGACGAAGACCCGGTCGGTGGTGGCGGTGTTCAGGTCCCCGAGCACCACCAGCCGTGGGGCGTGGTCGTCCCGCACCGTGGCGGCCAGCCGGGTGAGGGTCTCGTCGCGGGTGGCGGTGCGACCGGCGCGGGCGGAGCCCAGGTGGACCACGTAGACCACCAGATCGCCCTCGGGTGCCGCGACCACCGCGCGCAGGCCCCGGTTCCAGCCCAGGCCGGTGTCCACGCCGGTCGAACCGCGGATCGGCCAGCGGCTCCACAGCGCGACCGTCGTCTCGGTGGCGCGGTGCGAGTAGCGCGGGCCCAGGGCCGCCTCGACGCGTTCGTCGTCGTCCACCTCCTGCAGCGCGATGAGGTCGGCGCCGGATGTGGCGAGCGCGTGCACGGTCGAGGCGGGATCCGGGTTGCCGGACTGCAGGTTCTGGCTCGCCACCCGCAGCACCGCCGGTTCGCCGCCGGCCGCCGGGGGCAGCCAGGCGCCGCCGTAGAGCACCGCCCAGACGACCGCGGGCAGGAGCACCGCCGCGAGCGCGCGGCGGGACCGGCGCAGCAGCGCGGCGACCCCGAGCACGGGTACGGCCAGACCGAGCAGCGGGCTGGCGCTGTCGATGAGGCTGCCGAAGCCGTGCACGTTGGGGACCGCCCGGTGGCCGGCGAGAAGGGCGGCGAGCAGCACCGCGAGGAGGCAGACGACGAGTCCGCGGCGGTCCGCGCGGCCGCTCGGGTCGCCGGCCGCCTGCTCGTCGATCCCACGCTCCGTCACCGTCCGCATCGTATCGAGCCGTGACCGGGGCCGGCGGCTGATGCCGCTTCGCAGGTCCGGTTGCCGACCGGCATGCCGGTCGGCACCTGCGGCGGAGAGGTTGTGACCAGGACGGTCGGGTATCAGGTGGGCCGAACGGAGGAGGCGTCGCGGCGGCGCGGTGAAGGTGATCTTCCGCCCGTCTTGTCCGTCCAAAAACGGTATATCTGGCAAACCCGAAAAGGCGCTTGCGCCGGATGCGTGGTCTACCGAGCGTAATGGGCGGGCGGATCATGGCAAATTGTGGCGCATGCCACCAACCCCCCCGATGGCAACGGAGCAGAAGCTCTCTAGCCTCGGCGGGTGCATCCCGACGGCTCCCCTGAGCAGCAGACGACCGAGACGCGGCCCGCTGGCCGTTCCACCGATGTCGCATCAGCCGAAAAGAGGATCGGACGGCATCGCGCCCCCGAGCCGCCCCGCCGTGGCCCGTTTGCCTCCGCCCCCGCGCGCATCGCCGTCGCCACCGGCGTGAGCTGCTGCCTCGGCCTGGTCGCCTTCGTCGGCACCCGTGACACCGGCCAGCAGCACGAGCCCGTACGCGAGGTGATGGCCGACCGCGCGGCGGCGGCCGCCGAGGCCGACCAGCGGGCCTCCCGCGACTTCGAGCGGACCACCCCGCCGGTCGCCGTGCCGGCCACCCC
>JBARAE010000942.1:0-2936 GCA_049791715.1 Micromonospora sp. | reverse complement strand
CCACCGCCTCGTCCTGCCCGACCAGGTCGGCGAAGACGTCCGGCATCAGGTGCGGTGCTCCAGGCCTACCAGCTCCGCGTCGGATAACTCCGGCTGAACCGTGGTGTCCGGCCCGTGAGCCGGGCGGGGGTGCACGATGCCGCCCGGATCGACCAGGAACTCCTCAACCCGATGGGCGACCGCCTCGGCGATCTCCTCTGCCGGACGGGACGCGTCGAGCACCAGGTAACGCTTCGGGTCGGCGGCGGCCAGGTCGAGGAAGGCGTACCGCACCCGCTCGTGGAAGGCGAGGGACTCGGCCTCCAGCCGGTCGGCGCCCTGGTTGCGGGACTCGACCCGGGACAGGCCGGTGTGCGGGTCGACGTCGAGGAGCACCACCAGGTCGGGCTTGAGCCCGCCGGTGGCCCAGGAGGAGAGCCAGGAGACCTCCTGCACCGGCAGCGTACGGCCCGCACCCTGGTACGCCAGGGACGAGTCGACGTACCGGTCGCTGATCACCACCGCGCCCCGGATCAGCGCCGGCCGGACGACGGTGGCGACGTGGTGCGCCCGGTCGGCGGCGTAGAGCAGCGCCTCGGCGCGCGGCGAGGGCGCCTCGGCGCCGGCGGTGTCGAGCACCAGCGAGCGGATCCGTTCACCGACTGCGGTAGCACCGGGCTCCCGGGTCAGCACCACGTCCCGGCCCTGCCCGCCCAGCCGCTCGGCGAGCGCGGCGAGCTGGGTCGACTTGCCGGCGCCCTCGCCGCCCTCGAAGACCACGAAGAGGCCGGTGGAGACGAAGGGCTCGGCCGGCATCAGCGGGCGACCGCGGATCGAACCCCAGAGGTCGGCCAGGACCGGCACGCCCTTCTTGTCGTCCATCTGGCCGAAGGCGCTGATCCCGGCGAAGATGCCGGCGGCGCCGGCCACCAGCAGCAGCAGTCGGGTCGAGGAGACCGAGACGCCGAGGTCGGCGATGGTGAGCTTGCGGGATCCACCGACGCCGACCAGGAGGCTGCTCAGCGCGATGGCCAGGATGAGCACCAGCCGGGTGCCGATCTGCACCACCGCGAAGACCCGCCCGCGTACCTCGTCGGCGACCTCGCCGCCGAGCAGCGTGGTGCCGGCGAGGAAGGCCATTCCGGCCCCCGCGCCGACCAGGATCGCGCCGAGTATCGCCATGGACAGGTGGATGGCGAAGGCGAGCACCAGCACGGAGGCGCTGGCCAGCACGATGCTCATGCCGAACCAGCGGCGCCGGGACATCTCCCGGACGATCATCGGGCCGAGCCCGATGCCGACCGCAAGGCCGACGAAGATCGCACCGAAGAGCATGTAGAAGGCGGCGTCACCGGCGCCGAGCGAGGCGGCGAAGAACTTGGCCGTGCCGATCACGATGCCGCCGCCGGCGAACGCGCCGAAGATGCCGAGCACCAGGCCGCGGACCAGCGGGGTCTGCCGGATGAACGTCCAGCCCTCGGTGAACTGGCGCATCATGCTCTGCTCGGTGCGCTCCCGCTCGTCGGTCTGCGCCTGGCTGATCTCCTTGATGCCGAAGGCCACCACCAGTGCGGTGGCCAGCCGGGATAACGCGTTGAACCACAGCGCGAGCTGCGCCGGCTCGGCCCAGGACGGGATCTCGCCCCCGGCCAGCCCGCGCACGCTGCGATCGAGCACCGCCAGACCGATCGCGGCGGCGACCGGCGTGAGGCCGTACGTGGTGATGAGGGTGAGCTGGTTGGCCGACTCCAGCCGGGCCCGCGGGATGAGGTTGGGGACCGCGGCCTCCTTGGCCGGGATCCACATCAGGGTGATCGTCTCGATCAGGAAGGTGGCGACCGCGGCCCAGGTCACCACGACTCCACCGCTGGCGCCGGTGAGCGCGAGCAGGGGGATCGAGGCGAAGAGCACGAAGCGCAGCAGGTCACAGATGACCATCGTCCAGCGGCGGTCGAACCGGTCGGCGAAGACGCCGGCCAGCGGGCCGAGGACCAGCGCCGGCAGCAGCCGGACGGCGATCAGGCTGCCGAAGGCGGCGCCCTTCGCGGTGCTGCCGGAGACCTGCGCGGCGGCGAAGACGGAGGTGGCGAGCAGGCCGAGCCAGTCGCCGAAGGAGGCGGCGCCGAGCACGATCCAGAGCCGGCGGAACGGCCGGATGCGCAGCACCGAGCGGATCGCGGCCGCTCCGGACCGGTCGGCCTGACCCCCGGCCGGCGACACGCCGGACGACTCGCCGTTCTTCTGGCTTTCGATGGCCGTACCTCCACGCGTGCCGGCCCAGCGCTGGGCATCCCCGGTGGAACACTCTAGTCGCGACGGGAATCGCTTCCGTCCGCGACATTCGCCTGCTAGCCGAGCCTAGGCCGCTGGCACCTCCGAGCGCAGCCCGGACAGACGCGAGGGTATTTCGCATTGACGCCCAGACAGTTAGCGTGCAGACGTGGCCACCGACAGTGACAAGCTTCGCGACCGCCTCGACCGGGCGACCGCGCACCTCGACCCGCCCTACGCCGTGGTCGACCTCGCCGCCTTCGACGCCAACGCGGCAGCGCTGGCCACCCGCGCCGGCGACAAGCCCGTCCGGATCGCCAGCAAGTCGGTCCGGGCCCGGGAGCTGCTGACCCGGGCACTCCAGCGGCCCGGCTGGCGGGGCGTGATGGCCTTCACCCTGCCCGAGGCGATCTGGCTGGTCCGGACCGGCGTCGCGGACGACGTGCTGGTGGCGTACCCCACAGCCGACCGGGGCGCGCTCGCGGAACTGGCCGCCGACCCGGTGCTCGCCGACGCGGTGACGCTGATGGTGGACGGCACCGAGCAGCTCGACCTGGTCGACGCGGTGTGCGCCCCCGGGCGCCGGCCGGCGCTGCGGGTCTGCCTCGACCTGGACGCCTCCTGGCGACTCGCCGGTGGGCGGGTGCACGTCGGCGTCCGCCGGTCCCCGGTGCACAGCGCCCGGG
>JBARAE010000941.1:0-10680 GCA_049791715.1 Micromonospora sp. | reverse complement strand
CCGACGAGAAAGGCGCCCTCAGCCAGGACCAGGCCGTCCTCATCGACGAGGTGATCGACGATCCCCACGCCCCCACGTTCGACTTCCAAGTCGTCAACGACGAGAAACTCGGCATCTACGACGCCATTGTCGGGGACCGAGAGGTGGCCGGGCTGACCTACAACGTCGCCGGAGACGACCGACTCGTGCTGCTGGCCACCTCGGTGTTCCCCGAGTTCCGCAAACAGGGCATCGCCACCGAGCTGATCCGACGCGTCCTCGACGACGTGCGCGTGCAAGGCAAGAAGGTCACAGTCATGTGCCCGATCGTGCGCACTTTCATCGATCACAACCCCGAGTACGCCGACCTCATAGACCCCGAGCACCCGGGAGCAACCCAGGGTCGCACCCATTAGCCCTAATCTCACCGACAAGGTCCATCCCGGCGTCGGCGCCTACCCGCTCGCCCGTGAGGCCGGCGCCTACGTCATCAGCACCGGACGTGCCAGCGGCCGGCAGGCCGCAGTCGACTTCGGCGCGCACGAGTTCGTGGACCTCGACAACGACCCCCTGGAAGATGTCGGCGGAGTCGATCTGGTCTTCGATGTCATCGGCGGTGACATCCAGCAGCGGTCCGCGGGTCTGGTTCGAGCCTGAGGAACACTGGTGACCGTCACCGGGCCGCCGAAGGCGCGGGCCCGCTGACGGCCTGGCGATCGACTTCGTTGTCGTGTCCGACCGCGCCCAGCTGGGTGAGATCGTCCGGCGGGTCCGGGACGAACGCGTGCGGACGAACATCGGCACCGTCGCGGCCCTGACGACGCCGTCGCCGCCCTCAACCCAAGCGAGCGGACCAAGGGGAAGACGGTCATCCGCGTTCGTCCATAGGGACTCGGAGGCAGCAACCGGGCCTCGTGGATCAGCTTCAGCTACGCGGTCAGGGTCGGACGACTCGTAGGGGACACCTCAGCGGACTGGTCAAGTGTCTGCGCACCCACCCGAAGCCTCCAGAAACTCCAGGGCCGGTTCAGACAAAGAAAAGGTACGTATCGATGCAAACCATGGTGCCAGTGATTAACCAGGCTCGCCGGGGCAGAACCCTCCGGCTGGCATTCTTATCTGCGGTGGTCTCCCTGGTGGCCTCGTTTGCCGCGTCGGCCGCGCCGATCCCCCTGTTCAACATCTACCGGGGCGAGGACGGGTTCACCAACGCCGGCATCTCGATGGCCGTCGTCACCTACTCCGTCGGCACTATCGCCGCACTGTTGGTGCTGGGGCGACTGTCCAATCATCTGGGCCGACGGCTCACCGCGATCGCCAGCCTCGGCCTGCTTCTGCTGGGCTGTCTGCTGCTGCTGAACGTGCACGACATCGGCGCCCTGCTGGCCGGTCGGCTACTGATGGGCGTCGGTACCGGGTTGGCCAGCAGCAGCCTCACCTCCTACATTGTCGACGCCGCACCCACCAGGCCGGAGTGGTTGGCCACCGTCGCCTCCAACCAGGGACCCATGCTCGGCCTCACCCTCGGCGCCATCGCCTCCGGCACCCTAGTCCAGTTCGGCCCCTGGCCACGCGACCTCATCTACCTGGTTTGCGCCTGTCTCCTCGTACTATCTGCCGCACTCATTGTCATCAGCCCGGAAACCGCAAAGCCGACGCCGGGCGCTTGGCAGTCACTGCTACCGCGGGTCCGCGTACCGGCCCGGGTCAGCCATCTGCTCCCTGTCGCGGCAGCGGTGTTCCTGGCCACCTGGGCGACCGGGGCTTTCTACCAGGCCTTCGTGCCCGCGCTGGTCGAAGATCGGCTCCACACTCACAGCCCGCTCATCCTCGGACTGGTGTTCGCCGCCTACATGGCCGCCAGCGTTCTCGGCGCTCCCCTCGGCGGTCGGTTCACATCCGCGGCGGCCCAACGCATCGGTATGATCATCTTCTTGGCGGGATGGATCGGCATCATCGCAGCGATCGCCATCGGCACACTGGCGTTGTTCATCGCCGCAACCATCGTCGCCGGCGCCGGTCAAGGAATCGCCATCAGCGCCGCCACCCGCGGCCTGCTGCACGACAGCACCCTGGCCGACCGGGCACCGATCTTCAGCGTGATCTACGTCCTCTGCTACAGCAGCGCCGCCTTCCCCAGCCTCATCTCCGGGGAACTCTCGAACACCTTCTCGTTACCGCAGATCGTCCTCGGATACGGCGGACTTGCCATCGTCGCCACCCTGTTCACTGTCCTCGCTGCACGCAACCCGTACATCGACACGACCAGGAACAGCCAGCATGGTGGACTAATCAAGGTGATCGATAGGAATACCTGATGAGCAGTCAAATTCCCTACTTGGACTTCAAGGCCCAAAATCTGGGTCTTCTGATCGCGCGGCGTAACTACACGTTGGAAGGGCGAGCCGATGAGCAGTGAAGGACAGCCGCTGGTAGCCGAGGAGCTGATCGACAGCCTCGATCATGGCCGCTTCGAGCTCTACCGCGACAACGAGCTGGTCGGCTGGCTCTACTACACCCGCCTGAAGCCCAACCGGTACGCCCTCCGGCACACGGAGGTCGAGTCGAGTCATCAACACCAGGGCGTGGCGGGCGCGATGGTGCGGCGAGTACTCGACGAGATCCGGGCCCGCGAGGGCACGATCACCGCAATCTGCCCCTTTGTGGTCGACTACCTCTCGCGAACGACCGCCTATGTCGATCTGATCAACGCCCGCCACCCCGGCTACCCCGATCGTGCTGCTGCCGAGTCGGCGCTGGCGACGGCCGGTGGCTGAGAATACAAACCGAGGTCAAAGGATCATGGGCGGCAGCGCGTCCGTGTGGTCGTCGTCCGGCCTTGCGGATCCGGTCAAGCCAGTCAACGCAGGCCACTCCCTGCCATCCCGGGGCAACGTGCAGGTCGCTACGGGACGGCTCGCCCCGACCAGCCTGATCACGATGAAGAGGGCTCGATTAACGGGTCGGCTCGCCGGACGGCTCCGAGAGGAACGATTTGATGTGTTCCAGCGCCATGTCCAGCGCAACTTCCATGGGTGCGACGTTGTGCGCGGCGTTCGCCAGCAAGTAGCCGCCTTGCAAAGCTGCCATCAACCCCGTGGCCAACTTCTCCGGGTCGGCGTCCTGGCGCAGGGCACCGCTGTCCCGCATCCGGTGCAGACCATCACTGATCAGCTTTTCCCATGTCGCGAACGTCGCCAACAGCATCGACCGAGCCTGCTCATCTTGATCGGACAGCTCGACCGCCATTGACCCGAGGCCGCACCCGTATTTGCCGTTGTTCAGCGAGTTGGCCTGGACCAGCGCGTTACGCCACCGGACCAGCCCTGAGAACGATCTCAGTCGTTCGAGCCCTCCGCGCTCGCGCTGAAGCACCAGCGCGCCTCGATATTTGACCAACGCCCGTACGAGCTCCTGCTTGTCGGCGAAGTGGTGGTAGAGCTGAGACTTGCTGGTCTGGCTTGCCTCGCGGACGTCGTCAAGGGTGGTCGCGTTCACTCCGCGCACGAACATCAGCCGGTTCGCCGCCTCGAGGATCCGCTCTCGCGTCGCGATGCCCCGTTGACTGATCCTCCGCCGATTTGTCGGCGCAGCCACCTGCTCGTCGCCCATCGGTCAAGTGTATCGGCGCGCCAGATAATCTCTGGAGAACGGGACCTTGGAGTCCATCCGGCGTCATGCCGCATTCGCGTGATGGTGAAGGACGAACGCGTGCGCCGCCAGCTCGTGTGAACAGGTGCTATGTCCGCGAGATCATCAATAGGACTCGTCTGTTCCTGGACTGTTTGGTCCTCGCCGTGGCCCCAGCACCAGCCGATACGCAGGTCGCGAGGGTCGGCCGGCCGGCCGAGGGCTGTGGCGGTGCCGCGGGTTGCTGTACCTCTCTGCTGAACGGCGGCCAGGCGGTGACGGGCCGACAGCCGGTGCCTTTCGTCAGCGCAGGCGCTTTCATTTGTCCTACGCTTCCAGCGCTCCGAGTGCCTTACGGCGGATTATCGGTGGCGGGCGGCGCGCAGCGACCCGGCAGCTGTCAGGAGAGCGGCACCGAGGAGCACTGTGTCCTTCAACAGGAATTGCCCCAGCTGGGAAAGGCTGAAAGTCCCCTGCCCCTCCTGCCGAGCCTCGGGCGTCGTGGCCAGGAAGCTGAGCGTGGTGAGGAACATCCCGACCGCCCCGAAGCTGCCGATCGCCGACGCTTTGGGGGCAAGCGGCTTCATGGCGATCAGAGAGCCCACGGTGATCTCCGTGACCCCGATGAGTCGGTTGAGCTTTTGGGCGCCCAGCTTCTCGCGGAACCGCGAGAACAGCGGACTCGAGGTGACCAGGGGCTCGTCATTTTCGACCTCGTACTGCTTGAACTTGAGCGCACCGATCCACAAGATGTTCGTCGCCAGTGCGGAGCGCAGGACCGAGAAGCCTACGGAAGCGAGGTCATCGGCCGAGGCGTGTTGTGTGCCCATCGCTCGCTCCTAGTCGCTGTGTCGACGGTCGGCGTGCTGGGGACCATTACCCGCTTGGACCCGCCACACGCACCGAGGGCGCGCGCTCATCACCACGCTGATGTCCCATCGGCCGGGGCGGAAGGCTAGATCTGTACGAGTCGGCCGCCACGGCGTTGTCAGCCACGGATGTCAAATCGCCTCTGTGGCCGGCTTCATGCTCGCCACGGGCATGACCCCCGTCGAGGGATGCGGACCGAAGCTGTGGGCTGTTGCCAGCTGGGGACGGCCCGCGTCGACGAGCACCTCGCCACCATCCTGGTCGAAGCCGCCCGGGCCACCGCCCGCACCCGCACCGACTCGGCGCCCGCTACCGCCGGCTCCACCGACGCTTCGGCAAAACCGGCAGCAAGAAAGCAGCCGTCGCCGTCGCCCACACCATCCTCGTCATCAATGGCGGTCGGGTCGCCATCGCCGCGGTTCCTCGACGATGGGGGCGGCGACGGGGTAGCCGCCGGCTGCCGTCACGGCCTCCCACGACAGCCGCTTCTCCGCATTCCCCTCCCCCAGGGCGGGAGGTGGCAGGCGCTGAGAAGTGGTGCGCCCGTTACCCTGCACTCTGCCTGATCCTCACCCCAGCGGTACGTTTCCGGCCGCCGCGAACGGGTAGCACGGGCCATGCCTGGACTGTCACTGGTGACGGTCGGCGCCAGTCTGGTGCCGACCGATCCGGCGCAGCTGCTGCCAGCGCGCGAGCAGATGGCCTTCACCCTCGGCTTCCACATCATCCTGGTGCCGTTCGGAGTGGCCTTCACCTTTCTGATGCTGATCGCGAACGCCCGCGGCATTCGTCGCAACGACGAGACCGCGCTGCTGCTGGCCCGGCGCTGGTCGCAGGTGGCGGCGGTGCTGTTCGCCGTCGGCGCGGTGTCCGGCACGGTGCTGTCGTTCGAGCTCGGGCTGCTCTGGCCGCGACTGATGGGCACCTACGGCCCGGCGTTCGGCATCCCGTTCGCGGTCGAGGGTCTCTTCTTCTTCCTGGAGGCGGTCTTCGTCGCCATCTACGTGTACGGGTGGCGGCGGATGCGCCCGTGGCCGCACTTCTGGACGGGTGTGCCGGTGGTGCTGTCCGGGGTCGGCGGCACGCTCTCGGTGGTCGCGGCGAACGCCTGGATGAACCGGCCGGGCGGGTACACCATGCGGGACGGCAAGATCGTGAAGGTCCGCCCGCTGGAGGTGATCTTCAACGGCGCGTTCTGGTATGAGGCCATCCACATGCTGCTGGCCGCGTACATGGTCGCCGGGTTCGTCGTCGCCGGCGTGTACGCGGCCGGGATGCTGCGCGGCCGCCGCGACCGGTATCACCGGCTCGGCCTGGTGATACCGCTGACCGTCGCGGCGCTGGCCACCCCGCTGCAGATCTTCGTCGGCGACATCGCCGCGCGCGAGGTCTTCCGGAACGAACCGGCGAAGTTCGCCGCGATCGAGGCCGTCCCGACCACGAGCACCCACGTGCCGGAGGTGCTGGGCGGCTATTTCGCGAACGGGGAGGTGCACGGCGGCATCAGGATTCCGTCGGGAGCCTCGCTGCTGTCCGGCTACTCACCTTCGACCCGCATCCAGGGCCTGGACGCCATCCCCGCCGAGGTGCGGCCACCGGACCGGCTGGTCGCGATCGTCCACCTGACCTTCGACGTCATGGTCGGTATCGGCACGGCGCTGCTGGCCCTCTCCGCCTGGTACGCCCTGACCTGGTGGCGCCGCCGTGACCCGCCGCGCAGCAGATGGTTCCTTCGGGCGACCACGATCAGTGGCGCGCTCGCGGTGGTGGCGCTGGAGGCGGGCTGGGTGGTCACCGAGGTCGGCCGACAGCCGTGGACGGTCGTCGGTCGCCTCCTCACCCGCGACGCGGTCGCCACGTCCGGCAACCTGTGGCTGTTCTTCGCCGCCATCGTCGCGCTGTATGTCGCGGTCGGCGCCGCCACCGTGTACGTTCTGCGACTACTGAGCCGCCGTTGGCGCGACCAGGGCGCGGCTACCGAGACGGACGTGCCCTACGGCCCGCCCTCGGCGTCGGCGCCCGCCGGAGGGCAGGCGTGAGCACGTTCGCCGCCGTCGTGTTGTTCATCGGTGTCACCGCCTACGCCGTGCTGGGCGGCGCGGACTACGGTGCCGGCTTCTGGGATCTCACGGCTGGTGGTGCGCGACGCGGGAGGGCCCCTCGGCACCTGATCGACCACACGTTGGCGCCGGTCTGGGAGGCCAACCACGTGTGGCTGATCTTCTGCCTGGTGATGCTCTGGACCGGCTTCCCGGTCGCGTTCGCCGCGATCATGACCACGCTCTACATCCCGCTGGGCCTCGCCGCGCTGGGCATCGTGGTCCGCGGCAGCGGGTTCGCGTTCCGGAAGGTGGTGGTGAAGACCGACCAACAGCGGGCGACGGGGGCGGCGTTCGCCACCTCGTCGGTGCTCACGCCGTTCTTCCTCGGCACGGTCGCCGGCGGGATCGCCTCCGGGCGGGTGCCCGCCGGCGGACACGGCAACCCCGTGACCAGCTGGGTCAACCCGACGTCGCTGCTCGGCGGGGTGCTCGCGGTTGGGGTGTGCGCGTTCGTCGCCGCGGTGTTTCTCACCGCCGAGGCCCGTGCCTACGCCGACGCCGGCCTGGAGCGCTGGTTCCGCCGTCGGGCCCGGGCCAGCACCGTGGCGACCGGCGCCGTGGCACTGGCGGGCATCGCCATCCTGCACGCCGACGCCGGGCGCCTGTTCTCTGGGCTGACCGGCCGCGGCCTGCCGCTGGTGCTGGTCTCCGCGGCATGCGGACTGGCCAGCATCGCACTGCTGCACCGGGTGGCACCTAGGGTGCTGCAGGCGCTTGCCGTCAGCGCGGCCGGCACGGTGGTGGTCGGCTGGGGCGTCGCGCAGTACCCGTACCTGCTCGGCACCCACCTACGCATCGACGAGGCCGCCGCACCCGACGCCACCCTGGCGTCGCTCACCCTCGTCGCCGCCGCGGCGCTCCTGCTCGTCGTGCCGGCCATGGCGCTGCTGTTCGTCCTGCACCAGCGCGGCCGCCTGGACACCGCCTGAATCCGTTCACGCCGGCACCGTGCCGGACCGCGGCCGGCCGTCCAGCCCACCCGTCGGTCAACCGCGCGCCCTACGCCCCACCCCGTGGCGGCGTGAACCTCTTGGCCACATCGACGGCCGCCCCATGCATGAGGTGGTGCAGGACCTGGTCAGCCAACGTTCTTTTGAAGATCGCACGCCTTCCGGAGCGCCGACTCCTCCGTGGGGACTTCCCCGAGCCGAACCGAGCCGTCAGTGTCGTCGAAGCTGGGCTCGGTTACGGCGGTGCTCCGGGCACGTCAACGGCGCCCGGAGCACCGCCGAGGAGTACGAGACCGGGCTGGCCACAGCCGGTGGTCAGGCGCCAAGAGCGCCTCGAGCACCCCAGGGATGTCCTCGCCGACCATGTTGGGGGCGGTGAAGACCTTCGGCCCTGCACCGCGCGGTTAGGCTTCCCAAGCTGGGCGGACCCTCTCCGTCACCGTCCATCAGCGTCCATTCCTGTTCGCGCCGGCGGCCCTTGAAACGAGAAGTCGGCAGCAAGGGGCACGTCGGCCATGTCACCGGCGTGGTGGATCCACGCGTCGCAGGCAGGACAAGTTCGCGATCGTCTTCGGTTCCATCTGTCATCGCTCCTTGGTTGGCCTGCGCCGTGGTGCGGCCATCCCCGCCGTGCACCTCCCGCGGATGAACGTTCGGGAAAGGAGCACGGCCGAGACAGCCACGCCCTAGCGTGAGCGCCGACGGCAGTAGCGTGCGGCACACCGGCGACATATCGATGGAGTACCCGGCGTGCCGTGGATCGGAACGGGGGCCGACTTCCATGGTAAAGAAGTTCATCAAAGAGGCGGTATCGCGCAGCGCAGAGTCGGATGACGATCGACGGAAGCTCGCGTCGATGACGGACCCGACGAATCCCGCCGCGCAATCGCCGGACGGCTCGGGGCCGAGTGACGCGACGATCCTGAACTTCGCCCTCAACCTCGAATACCTCGAAGCCGAGTTCTACCTTCGCGCCACCACGGGGCAGGGACTGCCTGACGAGATGACCACCGGTACCGGCACCCGGGGTGAGGTGACCGGTGGGGGCATGGTCAACTTCAGCAATTCGGTAGTGCGCAAGTTCGCACGGGAGATCGCCTCGGACGAGCGGCAGCATGTGGCGTTCCTGCGGTCCGCCCTCGGGGAGCACGCCGTTTCCCGTCCGGCGATCTCTCTTGACACGAGCTTCACCGCGGCGGCAACCGCGGCCGGGCTCATCAAGTCGGGCGAGATTTTCGACCCGTACGCCAACGATCTCAATTTCCTGTTCGCCGCGTTCCTGTTCGAGGACGTCGGCGTCTCCGCCTTCAAAGGAGCGGCACCGCTGCTGTCCAACAAGACGTACCTGGACGCTGCCGCGGGTCTGCTCGCCACGGAGGCGTACCACGCCGGGATCGTCCGCTCCGCGCTCTACAACGAAGGCATGATCGACGATGTCGTCTTCGCGGGCGTGCAGAAGCTCTCCGACGCCCGCAACAGTCTCGACGGACCGGTCGACGACGACCAGGGTATCGGCACCAGCGCCGAGGCGAACCTCATTCCCACGGACGCCAACGGCATCGCCTACGGCCGCTCGGCCCAGTCGGTCCTGAATATCGTGTACCTCAACGCGAGCCCGGCGAACTCCGGCGGCTTCTATCCCTCCGGCCTTAACGGCGACATCGCGATGAGCGGCGGGGCCGCCAGCTAATCACCTGGCCATCGCCGGGGTCCCGGCGCGCACTGCGGTGCGTGTCCCCAGGCCCGTACCGGACGGCCCGTACGCCCGGCACACGGCCAGCGCCAGACCCCCAGCGGCACCGGATCGCCGCCTTCACCGCCGGGCAACGACCAGGATAGGAAACACATGACGCACCTCGAACTCCACCCGATCCACCGACGGGTGCGACGCGCCGCAGGGCAGCTTCGGCAACATGATCGAGATGGGTATCGTCGACCCACCGCCGGTGGCCCGCGCGGCGCTGCAGAACGGCGCCTCGGTGGCCGGCCTGCTGCCGACCACGAACACGCTGGTCGTCGAGGAGCAGACACCGTGGGATGGCAGCCCGGCGGCGATGGCCCAGTTCGGGCCGCTGGACTAGGGGCTGCAGCAGCCGTCGCCCGGACTCCAGTACGCCGCAGTCGCTCGGGCTTGGGCCGTTGGTCGGGTGAGGCATGGGCCCCGTAATCGATGACGGCCGGCCAACGGCCGTCACCGAGCCCGCCGCACCCGTCACCGAGCTGAGCGCGCTGCAGCTGCTGCGCTCCCGCGGGCGGCTGCGCGGGGTGCTGGCGCTGCTCGGTCCGGCGTTCGTCGCAGCGGTTGCGTACATCGACCCGGGTAACTTCGCCACCAACTTCACCGCCGGCGCGAGGTTCGGGTACACGCTGGCCTGGGTGATCGTGGTGGCCAACCTGATGGCCATGCTGGTGCAGTACCTGTCGGCCAAGGCTGGCGTGGCGACCGGGCGTGACCTGCCGGAGCTGTGCCGCGAGCACCTGCCGCGCCCCGTCTCCCGCGGCCTGTGGGTCCAGGCAGAGGTGATCGCGATGGCGACCGACCTGGCCGAGTTCGTCGGCGCGGCGGTCGGGCTGAACCTGCTGTTCGGGGTACCGCTGTTCCCGGCCGGGCTGATCACCGCGGTCGTCGCGTTCGGGATCCTCGGCCTGGAGCAGCGCGGCTACCGGCGCTTCGAGCTTGCCATCGTCGGGCTGCTCTGCATCGTGGTTCTCGGTTTCCTCTACGACCTGGCCGTGGTCGGCGCCGACCCGGTCGGTGTCGCCGACGGGATGGTTCCCGGGCTCGCCGGCAACGACAGCCTGCTGCTCGTGGCGGGCATCATCGGCGCGACCGTGATGCCGCACGTGGTGTACCTGCACTCCGCCTTGACGAAGGCCCGGGTGGCCTGCCGGGACGACGCCGAACGCCACGAGCTGCTGCGCTTCCAGCGGCTCGACGTGGTTGTCGGGCTCGGCGCGGCCGGTGTCATCAACCTGTCCATGCTGATGATCGCGGCCTCGCTGTTCAACCGCACCGGTCATGCCGACGTCGACTCGATCGAGGCCGCCCACGCCGGGCTCGGTCACCTCGTCGGTGGCGGCGCGGCCCTCGCGTTCGCCGTCGCCCTGCTCGCCTCCGGACTGTCCTCGTCGAGCGTGGGCACCTACGC
>JBARAE010000940.1:0-3397 GCA_049791715.1 Micromonospora sp. | reverse complement strand
GGCCGGGAGGATCAGCCCGGCCCGGAGCCCCAGCCCGGCGGGTATCCCGCCAACCGGAACGGCGCCGCTTGCGCCGAGCAGCGGCTTTTGGCTCCGCACCCGGCGCAGAAGTCGTACCATGCCGGCGTGGACGTTTGATTCGCCCTACCGGTCTCCGGGTCATGGGCCACACCGGACAACACGATCCACGTCGCCCGCCGCGTCGAGCTGTTCGGATACCGATCCCTGTGGGCGTTCCAGCGCCTGCTGGTGCCCGCCGATCTCGGCTGGAGCGAGACACACCACAGACCCGCTGACCACGGTGGCGTTCCTCGTGGCCCACACCACCCGGATCCGGCTGGGCGGTGCGTTGCTCAACATGCCGTTCCTCTCGCCGGTGGTCCTGCGAAGCAGACCGCGACTCTCCACATCCTCTCCGCCAGCCGGCTGGACGTCGCGCTCGGCCTCGGCTCGTCGGACGAGGAGCATCAGGCGACCGGTGCGAGCAGACACCGACGGGGTCAGCGCGCCGCCGAGTTCGTCGAGGTGCTCCGCACGCGGCCCGTGGGGGGAGCAGCATTGGGGTGCCTTATAATTCGCCGGCATGTGGGTCAACCATCCGCATCCGGCTGGCGATCTGCTGGGGCGGCCACCACACTGTTGAGGGACTGCGCAGCTTGCCACGCATATGGATGTTCTGTCTGGCGACAAGTAGGCGAAGTTCGTGGGGCTGATTAACCGTCACTCTGGTCAGCGGCTACCTATCCACAGTGTCGGCTGGCTGCTATGAAATTACGGCATGAGCACCCATGCTCAGCATGGGTGCCGTAAATTCCAGCCTCTCGCGTAGGCGGCCCACCACGCCTCGTCGCCCTCGACCACGTTGTCGCCGGGCCGCCGCGAGCCGACTTGGCCGTCGAGAAGTTCGCGCGCGATCGGGCCGGAGAGGCGACCAAGAAGCTGTACGACGTCTCCGCCAGTGCGATCGGCGACCTGCTCGACCTGCTTCTGGTCATCAGCGGATGTCTGGCCGCCGGCACCGCCACGATCGACACCATTCTCGGCCCGATCGCCGGCTACTCGATCGCCGCGTACGGGTGCGAGGTAAGGGGGTGCGACTGCAGGGTCCGCACGATGCCTTCCACCGATTCGGCGGTGCCCCGCGGAGCCCAGGGGACGACCGGGACGTCCTCCGACTGCCCGAATCTCAGCAGCGCTTCGTACCGGCACGGCAGGGGTCGGCTGGCCAGCGCGAAGCCGGTGACGGCAGGGGAGTGGGTGTGGATGATCGCTCCGATGTCAGCACGGGTCTGGTAGACCCGGGTATGCATGGACACGATCTCCCTGTTCTCGGGCGTGATGTCGCCCTCGACCACCTCGCCGTCGAGCCGGACGACGGCGAACTGGTCGCTCCGTAGCTGGCGGACGCGTCCGGTGTTGCTGATGACCATCGTGTCGCCGTCGGCTCGCGCACTGACGTTGGCGTGGCCGGAGTGGGACATCACCCCGGCCATGAACAGTTCGCGGACCGCATCGACCAGCTCCGTGCGCAGTTCGTCGGGCGAGGCAGTGGCCACGTCATCCCCCGTCATCGGCTGAGACCGGCGAGATACCCGTCCCGGCACATTTCACACCCTGCAACCGCAGGCGCGCGGGCACTCAACCTCCGGCTTGCCTACCGCGGATACGGACCAGGCAGGTCGCGCAGAAGGCCGGGAGCCGGCGCCGGCGTCGAGCTGGTACGCCCGTGCCGACGACGGTCCCGGCCTTCACAGGTCCGCGACGAACTGGGGTCACCAGCCGGCGGGCAGCATGGCGACCGGCATCAGGGCGACCTGGTAGAGGTAGCCCCCGTCCTGGGTGCCGGTGGCCCACAGTGCCGTGACCATGTAGATCACCTTGACGGTGTTGTCCTGGGACACCTCGGTCACGTAGACGATGCGGTCGGCCATGATGCCGATCTGCTCTTCGGTCCAGAGGATGCGGTCGGCCATTCCGCCGATCTGGTTCTCCGTGTAGAGGACGCCGTTGAGGCTCTGCTCGTACGTGCTCGCCCCGAGCTGGCCCACGTAGACGACCACATCTGTGCCGGTCGGGGCCGCCGATGCGACGCTTGGGCGCGCCACGGTCACCGCGAGCGCCACCAGGGCCGCGGTCAGCAGAACCATCATCTTCTTGATCACTCGAAAACCTCCTGTCGGATACCCCCCCGGGTATACGACCAACCGTAGCCGGGGCGGGCCGACATGGGTGGTCTCGGTTAGCCAACTCACAGAGATTGGGCGACATCGATCAGTGGCTCCGCCGCCCGGTACGTCGGACGGCGACATCGCCTCGGTCCGCGGGCCTGCAGATCGTCGCCGGGCCGGCGTTCCCGGGGTGCGGCGCGGTCGGCCGGGCCGGTCGTCAGCTGTTCGCCGGAACCCGGTCAACCGGCCCGAGACACGCCGGGGGCAGGTGGAACCAGCGCAGCGCTTCGAAGTCGTCCGGTAGGCCGGTCATTCCCTCATCAAGACGATCTTCTCGGGAGCGGAAGATGTCCCGTGCCTCGCGCAGGTAGTCAGCCAGTGCGCCCTCGCCGACCCGCTCCGTCGGGCCAGGGCGCGTCGATTCGCCGGCGAACAGGTAGTTCAGGTCCGCCAGCCGCAGCGGCGGCCGAGCCGGGCCTCGGTGGTGGCGCCACAGCCCGGTGCGAGGGTCGAAGCGGTAGTCGCTGAGCAGCCGGTGCCCGTACCGGGCAACGAGGTCGACCGCGTCGATGAGGTAGCCGGCGACCGTGTCCGAGATGAAGTAGTTGAAGTTGATCCGGGTCCAGCCCGGCTTGATCCCCTCGCAGCCGAGGCCGATCTCGTCCCGGAAGGCATGCGAGCGCTCTGGGCTGATCTCCAGGAGGCGATGCCCGTACGGTCCCGCGCAGGAGCAGCCGCCGCGGGTCTGAACCCCGAACAGGTCGTTGAGCAGCGCAACGACGAAGTTGTGGTGCAGGTAGCGGGCCCCGTGGCGGATGCGCAGCGACACGATCGACAGGCGTCGAGCGTCGGGGTTCCCCAACACCTCGATCGCCGGGTTGTCGGCCCAGCGGTGCAGCGCCCTCGACCACAGGCGCTCCTCGCGGGCCTGGATGACATCGGTGCCGACGGCCTGCTTGAGGGCGAACACCAGTCCGGCTCGGATCGATTCGACGATCGCCGGAGTGCCGCCCTCTTCCCGCGCGACCGGGTCGTCGAGATAGCGGTGGCTGACGGGGTCGACGAATGCCACTGTGCCGCCGCCGGGGGCCGTCGGTACCCGGTTCCGGATGAGATCGCGGCGCACCACCAGGACCCCGGGTGTCTGCGGGCCGCCCACGAACTTGTGCGGGGACAGGAACACGGCGTCCTTGCCGTCCGCGGCCCCCGGCTTCGACTCACCCATCCGG
>JBARAE010000939.1:0-1876 GCA_049791715.1 Micromonospora sp. | reverse complement strand
GCCGGTCGGCGACCACCACCGAAGCCGCGATCAGGCCGGCGGCCAGTGCGATCAGCATCCACCAATCGCGGCTGACGCCGTCCCTCAGCCGGTGCTGCGGTACGAACACCTCGACCACGGCCACCCCGCCGGCCAGCTTCACCGGTTCCAGCCGGACCGCGCCGCCGGCTACGTCGGCGACCAGCGCCTCCCGTTTGGTGGCGACGGTGGTCACGTCCTCGCCGCGGGCGCGGCTGTCGATCGGCGGGACGGTCGCCACCCGGTGCACCACCGGCGGCACCCCGTCCGCGGTCGCGGCGGCGATCGCTTTCTGCACCGCCTTCGGCTCGCCGGTGGCGGTCAGGGCGCCCGCGACCAGCGAACCGCGCCGCTGCGCGTCGTCCAGCGCCCGCTGCCGGGCCTGCCCCTGCAGCGAGAAGCCCAGCGGCAGCAGGAAGGCCAGCGCCACCAGCGCGGTCATCGCCGCCGTGACGTACGCCAGCCCGAGCCTCAGTCCGGTGCCACCAGCCGGAAGCCGACCCCCCGCACGGTGCGCAGGTAGCGCGGCTTCGCCGCGGACTCGCCCAGCTTGCGGCGCAGCCAGTACAGATGGACGTCGATCGTCTGATCCTCGCCGACCGACGGCTGTCGCCATACTTCCTCCAACAGCTCACGGCGCGACACCACGCGGCCGGGGCGGGCCGCCAGGTACGCCAGCAGGTCGAACTCCTTGCGGGTCAGCGCCAGCGCGGCGCCGTCCAGGGACGCACTGCGCTCGCCCACGTCCACCTTCAGGCCACCTACCTGGTGTACCGCCGGGGCTGCGGTGCGGCTGGCCCGCCCGGCCCGGCGCAGCACCGTGGTGATCCGGGCGTCCAGGTGTGCGCCGGTGAACGGCTTGACCATGTAGTCGTCGGCGCCGGCCCGCAGCAGCCGCACGATCGCCTGCTCGTCGTCCCGCGCGGTGGCGATGATGATCGGCACGTCGGTGATCCCGCGCAGCATCCGCAGCGCGTCGGAGCCGTCCAGGTCGGGCAGGCCGAGGTCGAGGACGACCAGGTCGGGGGTCTCCGCGGCGACCCGGCGCAGTGCGTCCAGCGCCGTACCGACGGCGTGCACGGCGTGCCCCCGATCGCTGAGGGACCGCAGCATCGCGCCGCGTACGACGTGGTCGTCTTCGACCAGGAGGACGGTTGCCACGACAGCACCGTACTCGCCGTGGCAAGTTGATCGCGTTGCAGCACTCCCGCGAACCGGGCAAGCTGGGACGACGATGCCCTTCACTCTCTTCCCCGACGCCCGGCTGGCGCTCGCCCGGGACTCCCTCTCCGGGCTCTCCGTCGGCGACGCCCTCGGCTCCCAGTTCTTCGTTCCCGGCCGGCATCCCGCGGATCTGGCCGCCGGGCGACTCCCGCCCCCGCCCTGGCAGTGGACCGACGACACCGAGATGGCCTGCTCGGTGGTGGCCGGCCTGGCGGCCACGGGAAAGATCGACCGGGACCGGCTGGCGCTGGACTTCGCCGAGCGCTGCGAGCCGTACCGGGGCTACGGGCCCGGCGCGGTGACCATCCTCCGGCTGATCCGGGCCGGGACGCCCTGGCCGGTGGCGGCCGCGTCCGCGTTCGACGGGCAGGGCTCCTGCGGCAACGGGGCGGCGATGCGGGTCGGACCGCTCGGGGCCTGGTACGCGGACTCGACCCGCCGGGCCGCCGACCAGGCCCGGGCCTCGGCCGAGGTGACCCACGCCCATCCGGAGGGCGTTGCCGGAGCGGTCGCGGTGGCCGTGGCGGCCTCGCTCGCCACCCGTGCCCGCCTGGACGGGGACCGGCCCGCGCCGGACCGTCTGCTCGGCGCGGTCGCTGCGGCCCTCGACCCGGCCGGCGAGGTGCACCGGGGC
>JBARAE010000938.1:0-2093 GCA_049791715.1 Micromonospora sp. | reverse complement strand
CTTGCGGGCCACCCAGCCGTCGATGCTGCGCTGCGGCGCCCGGGTCACCCCGAGCGCGCCGGGCGGGACGTCCTGGGTGATCGCGCTGCCCGCCGCCACGTACGCCCCCGCGCCCACCTCGACCGGCGCGATCAGGCTGGTGTCGCAGCCGATGAAGGCCGCCTCACCGATGATGGTGCGGTTCTTGTTCACCCCGTCGTAGTTCACGAAGATCGTCGCCGCGCCGATGTTCGCCTTCGCCCCGATCGTCGCGTCACCCACGTACGACAGGTGCGGCACCTTCGCGCCGGCGCCGACCTCGGAATTCTTCACCTCGACGAAGGTGCCCACCTTCGACTTCTCGGCCAGCCGCGCCGCCGGCCGCAGGTACGCGTACGGCCCGACTGTGGCCTGCGGACCGACCTCCGCGCCCACCGCATGGCTGCGCAGCAGGGTCGCGCCCGCGCCCACCGTGGTGTCGATCAGCGTGGTGTCCGGCCCGACGACCGCGCCGGCACCGACCGTCGTCGCACCCTGGAGCTGGGTGTTCTGGTCGATCACCGCGTCCCGCTCGACCGTCACCGTCACGTCGATCCAGGTGGTGTGCGGGTCGAGGATGCTCACCCCGGTGCGCATCCAGCCGGAGTTGACCCGGTCGCGCAGCAGCCGGCGCAACACGGCCAGCTCCACCCGGTCGTTGCAACCCAGTGTCTCCACGTGGTCCGCCGCGCAGTGCACCGCCACCGGCTCGCCGGCGTCGCGCAGCAGGCCGAAGACGTCGGTGAGGTACTCCTCGCCCTGGTCGTTGTCGGTGGAGATCTTGCCCAGCGCGTCGCGCAGCCGCACCACGTCGAACGCGTAGATGCCGGCGTTGATCTCCCGCAGCGCGCGCTGCTCGGCGGTGGCGTCACGCTCCTCGACGATCTGCTCCAGCCGCCCGGCGGCGTTCCGGACGATCCGACCGAGGCCGGTGGGGTCGGGCACCTCGGCGGCGAGCACCGTCGCGGCGGCACGGGCGCCCTCATGCGCCTCCACCAGCGCGGTCACGGTCTCCGGCCGCAGCAGCGGCACGTCCCCGTTGATCACCACGAGGGTGCCGGTGGCGTCCGGCGCGGCGTCCAGCGCGATCCGCACGGCGTGTCCGGTACCGAGCTGCTGAGCCTGAAGCACCGGGGTCGCCTCCGGGGCGATCCCGGCCAGGTGCGCCCGGACCTGGTCGGCGCCGTGACCGACCACGACCACGGTGCGGTTCGCCGCCAACGGCGCCGCCGCGGCCAGCACGTGGCCCAGGAGGGTACGGCCGAGCAGGGGATGCAGCACCTTCGGCAGGGCCGACTTCATCCGTTTGCCCTCACCGGCGGCGAGCACGACAACGGTGCGGAGGTGGGGCTGGGACACGACGTGGCTCCCGTCGGGACGGCGACAGTCTCGCGGCCATGCTAACCACGGCGCCATCTGCATTTCCTATCCGGCCACACATCTGCCGTCTTCACGCACCGACCTGGCGGTTGAGCTGGGGTGCCTGGATTCGAACCAGGAGCTCAAGACTCCAAAGGTCTGCGGGTTGCCGTTACCCCACACCCCATCGCCGTGTCAAGACTCAGCGGCCCGTCGATTCAGGGTCCGCGTCATCCGCGATCCGAAACAGCTCGGCGATCATACCTTCGATCCGCCAGTAGAGCTCACGGCTGCGCGGCACATTGATCATCAGACAGCCGTGGTAGTCCGCCCCGGTGTTCCGGCGGACGGTCACCGGGTTGTGCCGCTTCACCGTTGTCCGCCCGAACCGCTCCACCGGCAGCCCGAGTGCCGCCGCCCACCAACCCACCGCAGCATCCGCGTCGGCCGACTCGTGGATGCTGACGTGGTACGTCGGGATGTCCCGTCGAATTCCGCACGCCTCGAGGAAGCGGAGGAAGAGCGCCAGCAGCCCCGGATCACTGTTGATGAACTGCAGCCGGTCCTGTCGCCGCCACGGCTTCGCCTTGGCGCCCTCGCACCAGTAGATCGCAGCGCCGAGGAGCAACAGATCCCGCTTGCCGAGCGACCCGACCACCTCGGCGGCCCGCGCCCGCTCGGCCGCCCGCGCGGCGTCGCGCGCCTTTCGGTGGGCC
>JBARAE010000937.1:0-3113 GCA_049791715.1 Micromonospora sp. | reverse complement strand
CGCCGTACCCGCCGGCACCCAGGCCGAGGCGGTGGCTGGCGACCAGCGGCAACAGTGCCCACAGCGCGCTGCCCGGCACCACGAACAGCGCGGCGCGCAGCAGGATCCGGCGGACCACCGGCGAGTGCCGGACGTACCGGCCACCGGCGCGCAGCGCCGCGGTGAACCGCTCCGGCTCGGGTTCGGATTCCGGCCGGTCGGGCCGCCACCGGAACAGGGCGAACGCGAAGATCGCGAACGAGGCGGCGTTGACGGCGAAGACGACCGCCACCCCGGCCTGGGCGACCAGCACACCGGCCACCGCCGGCCCGACCGAGCGGGCCAGGTTGACGCTGATCGAGCCGAGCGCCGCGGCGGAGACGAGCTGGGCCCGGGGCACCAGCTCCGGGATCACCGCCTGCCAGGCGGGCAGGGTGAGCGCCTGCCCGACGCCGAGCGCGAAGGTGAGGGTGAGCAGCAGGGCCGGCGGCATCCGGCCGACCGCGGTCAGCGCGGCGAGGAGGACGCCCACCGCCGCCAGGAAGGCCTGCACGGCGATCAGCAGCCGGCGCCGGTCGAACGTGTCGGCGAGCGCGCCGGCGGGCAGCGCGAGCAGCAGGACGGGCAGCATGCTGGCGGTCTGCACGAGGGAGACCAGGGTGGCGGCGTTGGGCTGGTCGACCAGCAGCCACTGGGCGCCGACGGTCTGCATCCAGGTGCCGATGTTGCTGGCCAGCACGGCGAGCCAGAGGCTGCGGAACGCGGCGACCCGCAGCGGGGCCCACGCGGAGGCGGGCAGGTCGACGGTCGGGGTCACGGGGGCGTTCACCGGGCGGAACGTACCCCGCCGGGCGGCGGTCAGTCCGGTGATCGGCGGAGCCGCCGCCCGCGGCCCGGCCGGCGGCACCCCCGGTACGACGGAACGGGCCGCCGGTCGCCCGGCGGCCCGCTCGCGGGGGTGGATCAGTAGACGCTGACGCCGTAGACGCTGAGCGCCTCGGTGACCGGCTGGAAGTAGGTGGTGCCGCCGGTGGTGCAGTTGCCGCTGCCGCCGGAGGTCATCCCCAGGGCGGTGCTGCCGGCGAAGAGCGAGCCGCCGCTGTCGCCACCCTCGGCGCAGACGTTGGTCTTGATCAGGCCGTAGACGCTGCCCTCGGCGTAGTTCACGGTCGCGTTGGTGGCGGACACGCTGCCGCTGTGCACGCCGGTGGTGCTGCCGCTGCGCTTGACCGCCTGGCCGACGTACGCGTTGCCCGCGCCGGTGATGTCCTGCGAGCTGCCGTTGTAGAGGTAGACCGTGCCGGGGTGCGCCAGGGCGGTGTTGCTGTACCGGACGATGCCGTAGTCGTTGCCCGGGAAGCTGGTGCCGGCCCGCGGACCGATGTAGGTCGACTGGCTGGAGTTGGTGTACCAGCTGGAGGACAGGTTGGTGCAGTGCCCGGCGGTGAGGAAGTAGTACGTGCCCGCGCTGTTGCGCACGTTGAAGCCGAGCGAGCAGCGGTAGCCACCGCCGTAGATGGCCTGGCCACCGTTGATCCGCGGGCTGAGCACGCCGGCCTCGGACTCGATGCGGACGGCGCCGTTGAGGCGGGCCGCCGCGGCCCGGACCTGGTCGAGCTTGGCACCGGTGACGGTGCTGTCGACGGAGACGACGACCTGGTTGGTGGCGGGGTCGGTCCACCAGGCGGTGCCGGCGACCTTTGCCGTCCGCTCCAGCGCGGCGGTGGCGCGCTTCAGCTCGGCGGCGCCGCGGGTGACGAGTTTCGGGGTGGCGCCGGCGGCGCGCACCTCGCGGGCGGCGGCGGCGTCGGTCACGGTGACGACCATCCGGCCGCTGGCGTCGGCGTACGTGCCGGCGGACCGGTCGCCGAGCCGCTGGACCAGGCTGGCCGCGGTGTCGGGGGAAGCGGGCGAGGCGGGTGCCGCCTGCACGGGCGAGGCGAGGAGCGAGCCGGCTACCAGGGTGCCGGCGGCGGCGAGGGTGACGGCGCGACGGAGCGATGACCTCGTGGGTCGCATGAACAGCCTCCCGGATGGGATGGGGGCCCGACTCGTGGTGAGGGCCCTGGACCGACCCGGCCGAGCTGGGGGAACCGGCCGAGCTGAGTGGAAGTATTCACATATTTAAGATCGTAAGCAAGACCGTGGTTTGCCCGAATTCACCCAACGGCCACATGCAACGGGCCGGCAACATTGTGGACACAGAGGGTCATCTATACGATCCGGTAACCATCGCACTCCCGGCACCCGCGATCCGGAGGCCACGATGACCCTCACCCGACGCGTGCTGGCCACCCTCGCCAGCCTCACCGCCCTCGTCCTGCTCGCCGCCAGCCCCGCCACCGCCGCCACCACCCCACCGCCCAACTCGATGGCCAGCATGGGCGACTCCATCACCCGCGGCTTCAACGCCTGCGGCTGGTACGTCGACTGCACCTCGCGGTCGTTCAGCACCGGTGACTACTCCACCGTGAACAGTCACTATCTGCGGATCCGCGCGGTCAACCCGAACATCCAGGGCCGCAACTACAACGACGCCCGCAGCGGCGCCAAGTCCGCCGACATGTACGGCCAGGCCGGCACCGCCGTCAGCCAGGGCGTCGAGTACGTCACGATGCTGATCGGCGCCAACGACGCCTGCACCAGCTCGGAATCCACCATGACCTCGGTGACCACGTACCGGGCCAACATCGACAGCGCCCTCAACCGGATCAAGGCCGGCCTGCCGAACGCCCGGGTCGCGGTGGTCAGCGTGCCGGACATCTACCGGCTCTGGTACATCGGCCGGAACAACTTCAGCGCGCTGAGCGCCTGGTCGAGCTTCGGCATCTGCCAGTCGATGCTGGCCAACGCGACCTCGACCGCCCAGGCGGACGTCGACCGCCGGGCGCGGGTACGCCAACGGGTCATCGACTACAACACCCAGCTCGCCCAGGCCTGCACCGCGTACGGCGCCAACTGCGACTTCGACGACAACGCGGTGTTCAACTACCCGTTCGTGCTGAGCCAGGTCTCCACCTGGGACTACTTCCACCCGAACACCAGTGGGCAGGCGGTGCTCGCCAGCGTCACGTACGCCAACGGTTTCGGCTGGTAGGCGCTGCCCCGACACGGCGCGCGGACGGTCCGCCGTC
>JBARAE010000936.1:0-10874 GCA_049791715.1 Micromonospora sp. | reverse complement strand
AGACGGCAGTGGACGAGGTCCGCAACCTGATCATCATCGGCTCCGGGCCGGCCGGTTACACGGCGGCGGTCTATGCCGCGCGCGCCAACCTCAAGCCGCTCATCATCGAGGGCGTGCAGTCCGGCGGGGCGCTGATGACGACCACCGAGGTGGAGAACTTCCCCGGATTCGCCGACGGCATCCTCGGCCCCGAGCTGATGGACAACATGCGCAAGCAGGCCGAGCGGTTCGGCGCCGAGTTCCTGACGGACGACGTGACCCGGGTCGAGCTGGTCGACACCGGCGACATCGGTTCCGGAGCCGCGAGCACCGTCTGGGTCGGCGAGACCGCGTACAAGGCGCGGGCCGTCATCCTCTCCACCGGTTCGGCCTGGCGTCCGCTGGGTGTGCCGGGTGAGCAGGAGTACCTGGGCCACGGCGTGTCGTCCTGCGCGACCTGTGACGGCTTCTTCTTCCGCAACCAGCACATCGTGGTGGTCGGCGGTGGCGACTCGGCGATGGAGGAGGCCAGCTTCCTCACCCGGTTCGCGGAGTCGGTCACGATCATCCACCGCCGCGACTCGTTCCGCGCCAGCAAGATCATGGCAGGACGCGCGTTGAGCAACGACAAGATCAAGATCGAGTGGAACACCGTGGTCGAGGAGATCCTCGGCGACGACGGCAAGGTCAGCGGGGTCCGGGTGCGCAACGTGCACACCGGCGAGAGCAAAGTGCTCGACGTGACCGGCGTCTTCGTCGCAATCGGCCACGATCCGCGCAGTGAGCTCTTCCGCGGACAGGTGGAACTCGACGACGAGGGGTACGTGAAGGTGCAGGCGCCGAGCACCCGGACCAGTGTGCCGGGTGTCTTCGCCGCCGGTGACGTGGTCGACCACACCTACCGGCAGGCGATCACGGCGGCCGGGACGGGCTGTGCCGCCGCGCTGGACGCCGAGCGCTTCATCGCCACCCTGCAAGGCTGAAACATCTTCATAAAAGTCCCGGAGGAGGGGTTCATAGTGGGAGCAACCAAGGCGGTCACCGACGCGAGCTTCGCGAGCGACGTGCTGAAGTCCGACAAGCCGGTTCTGGTGGACTTCTGGGCGGAGTGGTGCGGCCCGTGCCGCAAGGTCTCGCCGCTACTGGAAGAGATCGCGGGCGAGATGGGTGACCAGGTCACCATCGTCAAGCTCAACATCGACGAGAACCCCGAGACCGCGCGGACCTACCGGGTGATGTCCGTGCCGACCCTCACCGTCTTCAAGGACGGTGAGCCGGTGCAGTCCATCGCCGGCGCCAAGCCCAAGGGCGAGCTGGTCAAGCTCATCGAGTCGGCGCTCTGAGTCGACCGCCGCGCCACGGAACCCCGTACCCGATTTCCGGGTACGGGGTTCTTCTCTTTCCGTACCACGCCTCGGAGGCACGCCGCTGACCTGCCGGAACCGGGAGCCGGTCGGTAACCGGTCACGGTACGCTCCGTAAGCATCTCGCCTCGTGCGACCGCGGGGCCCGGCCAGCCAGCAACCGCGCAGAGGGGGTCGTGCGTGCGTCCGATCCGACCCGGTGACCGGGGCCCCGCGGTGACGGAGATCCGTAACGTCCTCACCGGCCTCGAACTGCTTCCGTCCGGCGACGATGGCGACGAGTTCGACGTCGAGACCGAGCGGGCCGTCCGGGCGTTCCAGCAGTCCCGCGGCCTGAGCGTGGACGGGCGGGTCGGCGCGGAGACCTGGCGGGCCCTGGACGCCGCCCGCTGGCGGCTCGGCGCCCGCACGCTCTACCACGCCGTACCCGAGCCGCTGATCGGCGAGGACGTCCGGTCGCTGCAGGAACGCCTGCTGGAGATGGGGTACGACGTGGGCCGCGCCGACGCGATCTATGGCATCCGCACCTCCCGTGCGGTCGCCCAGTTCCAGCGGGAGATGGGGCTGAAACCGGACGGCACCTGCGGCCCGCACACCACGAATGCGCTCCGCCGCCTCGGCCGGAAGGTGGTCGGGGGGCGCCCGCAGTGGCTGCGTGAGTCCGACGCGATCCGGCAGGCGGGACCAACCCTCGCCGGGCGGACCGTGGTCATCGATCCGGGGCACGGCGGCACCGACCCCGGGATGGTGGTGCCGGACGGACCGCTGCGCTGGACCGAGGCCGACATCGTGTACGACCTGGCCAGCCGGTTGGAGGGGCGGCTCGCCGCCGCCGGGGTACGCGTGCAGCTCACCCGCGGACCGGCCCCCGACACCTGCCTGCCCGACGCCGACCGGGCGGAACTGGCGAACTCCCTCGGCGCGGACGTCTTCATCTCGCTGCACACCGACGGGCACGCCAACCCCGCGGCCGACGGCGTGGCGACCTACCACTACGGCACCGACAACGGCGTCACCTCGGCCACCGGGGAGCGGCTGGCCGGCCTGGTGCAGCGGGAGATCGTCGCCCGTACCGGGCTGCGCGACTGCCGTACCCACGCCAAGGCGTGGGACCTGCTCCGCCTCACCCGGATGCCCGCGGTACGCGTGGAGGTGGGCTACCTGACCTCGCCCGAGGACCGCGCCCGGCTGGTCGACCCCCGGTTCCGGGACCGGGTGGTGGAGGCGATCGTCGCCGCGGTGCAGCGGATGTACTTCCCGATCGAGCGGGACGTGCCGACCGGCTCGATCGACGTGAGCGAGCTGCGGGCCGTCGTGGCCGCCGGCACCGTGGTGGACTGAGCGACTCAACCGGTGGAGCGGGTGGCCGGGGCCGGCCGCACCGGGCGGAGCAGCGTCTCCGGGCTCATCGACCCCAGCAGCTTCTCCAGCGCGTACTCGACGTCCGACTTCCAGCTCAGCGCGGTGCGCAGCTCCAACCGCAGCCGGGGGTAGCGAGGGTGCGGGCGCACCGTCTTGAAGCCCACCGAGAGGAAGAAGTCCGCCGGGGCGACGCATGCCCGGTTCGGGTCGTCCCCGTCGCCGAACTTGGCGTCCCCGAACGCCTCGATCGCCTTGATGCCCCGCTTGGTGAGATCACGCGCCACACCCTGCACCAGCATCCGGCCCAGGCCACCGCCGGCGAAGGCGGGCACGACGTTGGCGGTCATCAGCAGCGCGGCGTCCGCGGAGACCGGCGAGGTGGGGAAGGCCATCGAGCGGGGCACGTACGCCGGCGGGGCGTACATGACGAAGCCGGCCGGCATGCCGTCGACGTACGCGAGCTTGCCGCAGGAACCCCACTCCAGCAGCGTCTGGGAGACCCAGGCCTCCTTCTCCAGCCCCGGGTCACCGGCGGCGCACGCCCGGTCGGCGGAGACGGGGTCAAGCTCCCAGTAGACGCACTCCCGGCACGGCCGGGGCAGGTCTTCCAGGGTGTCCAGGGTCAGACTGACCAGACGTCGCGACATCAGCGCATCCCCACCCTAGGCTCGGAGGTGACACCACCCGCGCGGTACGACACCGCCGCCTTCCTGCCCCCGACGAGCGATCGTACGCCGACGGCAGACCGTTCGGGAGGGGACGCGCAAGGGGCCACCCGAGCCGGTGAGGGCGGGTCCGGGATGTGGACGTTCCTCACGTCACCACGCCGGGTCTGGACAGGGCGGACTACGATCGACCAACCGGCGTCCGCCGCCGCCATGGTCGCCGGCATCGCGGGTACCACACCGGGGGAGCCCAGCCGACACCTGATCGAGGTGATGTCATGACCGGCACGACGCTCGACGACTACACCGACCGGTACGCGCGCCGGGTCCGGGGGATGACCGCCTCCGAGATCCGTGCACTCTTCGCGGTGGCCAGCCGGCCGGAGGTCGTGTCGCTCGCCGGTGGCGCTCCCTACATCGCGGCGCTGCCGCTCGACGCGGTCGGCGAGATGCTCGGCCGACTGGGCTCCGAGCACGGCGCCACCACCCTCCAGTACGGCATCGGCCAGGGCACCCCGGAGCTGCGCGAGCGGATCTGCGAGGTGATGGCCCTCTCCGGCATCGACGCCGCCTGCGGAGCCTCCCCGGAGGACGTGGTGGTCACGGTCGGCGGCCAGCAGGCGCTGGACCTGGTGGCGCGGCTCTTCCTGGACCCGGGTGACGTGGTGCTCGCCGAGGGGCCGACCTACGTCGGCGCACTCGGGGTGTTCCAGGCCGCCCAGGCCCAGGTCGCGCACGTGCCGATGGACGCCGACGGGCTGATCCCGGAGGCCCTGGAGGCGGCGATCGCCGACCTGGCCCGCGCCGGGCGACGGGTCAAGTTCCTCTACACCATCCCGACCTACCAGAACCCGACCGGCGTGACGCTGAGCGAGGAGCGGCGCGAGCGGGTGCTGGACATCTGTGAGCGCGCGGGCCTCCTGGTGGTCGAGGACGACCCGTACGGCCAGCTCGGCTTCGAGGGGGAGGCGCCCGCACCACTGCGGGCCCGCCGCCGGGACGGCGTCTTCTACCTCAGCACCTTCTCCAAGACCTTCGCCCCCGGCCTGCGGGTCGGCTGGATCCTGGCCCCGCACGCGGTGCGCGACAAGCTGGTGATCGCCAGCGAGGCGCAGATCCTCTGCCCCAGCGGTTACGCGCAGGCCGCCGTCTCCACGTACCTCGGCACCATGCCGTGGCGCGAGCAGCTGAAGGTGTACCGCGAGGTCTACCGCGAGCGGCGGGACGCCATGCTGACCGCGCTGGAGGACCTGATGCCGGCCGGCACCACGTGGACCACCCCGGGCGGCGGCCTCTTCGTCTGGGCGACCCTGCCGGACGGCCTGGACTCCAAGGCGATGATGCCGCGCGCCATCGCCGCCCGGGTCGCGTACGTGCCGGGCACCGGCTTCTACGCCGACGGCGCGGGGAGCGGCCACATGCGGCTCAACTTCTCCTTCCCGCCGCCCGAGCGCATCCGGGAGGGCGTCCGCCGGCTGGCCGGCGTGATGGAGCAGGACATCGCCATGCGTCGGGTCTTCGGCGCGGTCGGCGGGTCCGGGTCGCGCCGCCGGCAGGGCGGCTCCGACGCGCCCGGTCCCGACTTGGCATGATTCCCGCATGGCTGTCAGCTCCGCCGCCCGGAACTCCGTGACCGATCCTGCCGTCACCGACGACATGCACGTGCTCGTGCTCGCCGGTGGGCTCTCCTACGAACGGGACGTCTCGCTCCGATCCGGCCGACGGGTGCTCGACGCGCTGCGCGCCGTCGGCATCGAGACCGAGCTGCGGGATGCGGACGTCGCCCTGCTGCCGGCCCTCGCCGCCGACCCGCCCGACGCGGTGGTCATCGCCCTGCACGGCGCCACGGGTGAGGACGGCTCACTGCGCGGCGTGCTCGACCTGTGCGACGTCCCCTACGTCGGGTGCGACGCCCGCGCATCCCGGCTCGCCTGGGACAAGCCCTCCGCGAAGGCGGTGCTCCGGGAGGCCGGCATCCCGACCCCGGACTGGGTCGCCCTGCCGCACGACCGCTTCTCCGAACTGGGCGCGGTGGCCGTGCTGGATCGGATCGTCGACCGGCTGGGCCTGCCGCTCATGGTCAAGCCCGCGCAGGGTGGGTCCGGACTCGGTGCCGCCGTGGTCCGGGACGCCGGTTCGCTCCCGGCCGCGATGGTCGGGTGCTTCGCGTACTACCAGACGGCGCTGGTCGAGCGGTACGTGCCCGGCATGGACGTGGCGGTCTCGGTGATCGACCTGGGCGAGGGCCCGCGGGCGCTGCCGCCGGTGGAGATCGTGCCGCGCAACGGCGTCTACGACTACGCGGCCCGCTACACCGCCGGCCGGACCACCTGGCACGCGCCCGCCCGGCTCGACCCTGAGGTGACCGAGCGGGTGTCCCAGGTGGCACTCGCCGCCCACACCGCGCTCGGGCTGCGTGATCTCTCCCGGGTCGACCTGATCGTCGACGCGGAGGGGCGGCCGCACGTCCTGGAGGTCAACGTCTCCCCGGGCATGACCGAAACGTCGCTGCTGCCGCTGGCGATCCAGGCGGCCGGCCTGGACTTCGGCCGGGTGCTCGGGTCATTGGTGACCCGAGCCGCCGCCCGCCACGCGTAGCGGACCGGCCCACCGCCCCCGCGTCAGCTCGCCCGGGCCGTTTCCGCGTCGCTCCCCGCCGCGCCCTCGTCCTGGGGCTTGTCTTCGTCCTGGGACTCGTCCTCGTCCTGGGGCTCCGGAATCTCCTCCGCAGCCTCGATCACGGACGCGATCTCCTCGTCACCGGCCTTGGCTCCCTCGGACGGCGAGGAGGAGAAGCTCGATGGTGCCTGCCACTGAATGCGCGGCGGCTCAGCGAGCGGGCGGCCACCGAACTCGGCCAGCCAGGCGGCGACCAGGGCCAGGTTCTCCCGCCACTGCGACTCCGAGATGGGCGGCAGGATCGAGTCCCACAGGGGCAGGAACGTGCCACGCAGCTGAAGCCGCCCGTAGGGCCGGGCGAGAAACCACATGTGCAGGTGAGCCGAGCCGTCACCCCAGCGGTTGACGTGCACCCGGGCGACACCGTCCAGCGACCGGATGGCCCGTTCCAGCCGTACCGTCATCACGCCCAGCTCGGCCGCGAGCAGGTTGGGCAGATCGCCCAGGTCGAAATGGGACCGCGACTCCAGGATGAGCACCATCGGCAGGCCGGTGGGCCGGTCCATCGCTCGTACCCGCCATCGTTCACCCACCCAGATGTACGCCTCGTCGGGCGCATTGCAGGCGGTGCATTCCCGGTTGCCCTCACCCCGACGGTGAGGTTCGACCGAGACCGGCTCGTCGAGCTGCTTGACGCGAAGGTCGCCCTCGAAGGGGAAGGAGGGCCACTGGGTGAAGTCTGGAACTGAGGGAGGGGTGTCCTGCACGACGCTGACCCTAGCCGAGACGGGGACCGCTGTCCCTACCTGATTCAGGGCCCGCCGCCAGGAAATTCAGCGCCTGTCGTCGATCGGTGGCAGGCCGTGATCTCGCCGCTCGTCGGCTTTCCACGGCGTTGTCCACAGGCCGCCGAGGTCAGCACCACGCCGCGTCATCCACAGGTCAGTACGGGTTTCTGAGCGTGGTTTCACGTGAAACGAGGGTGCCCTGTGGAAAACCGCTGTGGATAACTATGCGCGCACCAGCGGGCTCTTCGCGTGTCCTGTCCGACCCGTCGGAGCGGCCCTTCCTTCCTAACGACCGAGTCCCCGATCGGCACCGCTCCCGCGACGGTTCTTTCCCGTCGAGGGCGAGGACCTCGACGGCGGCTGCGGCTGCGGCTGCCGCAGTCCCTCCCGTCGACCCTCCCGGAGGTGCCCGCGGCCGGATCTTCCTCGCCGTCACTCGTCGGGTCTGCAGCCTTCACGAGATCTCCGGACCCGAGCAGGGCATCGGGGTTCTGGTTTCGGCCTCGTGATCGTCGCTGAGCCGGCCTCGGCAGCCTCGCGGTTGTCCGGCCCTGGCCCTGCCGACCTGGGCCAAGGCGGCTCCCGTCCGGGCCCGGGCCCGGTGAGGTCTTGGTCGCGGTCGCCACTGTCGGTGCGGTTGCGGCCGTGCATCCGGCCGAAACGCCGTGCATCCGGTCCGAAGCCCTGTGTCCGAGGGGCGCTGAGGGAGGGCCCTTCCCTGCTGGCCGGAATCTGCCGTCGGCTGATGGACCGCAGCCGCGGGAATTACGACTAGCAGGGTTGACCACCCAACAGGGGAACCGCCGAAATGCCCTCGGCGGCGGAGACGAATCACGCGGGGAGGCGTCGACCGGAACGGGGTCGACCTCCGGATGCCCACGTCTGCCGCGCCGTCGCCGCCCCTGCCTCGACTTCGGCGGTGGCTGCCGTTTCACGTGAAACCGCTTTGGACGCCGTCAGCCCACAGCACCGGGCACGCGCTGCACCGCTGGCCGGCGGCATGTGCGGACCACAACAGGACGGGCAACTTCGCTCTCCTCTAGCGGCCAGGGAGCCAGCGGCAGCCCACCATGTCGGCATTTGAGGCGGAGACAAACGAACTGAGCAAGCCAACCGCGCAGGCGACGCTGCCGTCTACGGCAGAAGGAACGCCACCACGCGGTCCGAGGCTGAATCGAGCATTTGACCTCCGCCGAGCCAGCCCCTCGATCCAGCGCTCGGGGCACAAGCGGCCAAGGTTCTTCCCCGCCAAACACGCGGCGTTGGTTCCACGTGGAACACCGACGAACCCCGAGTCGCCGACCGCTGAACGTGGGGCGGTGCCGCGTCCCACCAGCGAGCCACGGACAGGCACCCGGCCTCGCCGCCGACGACCGGAGGCGCCACCAACAGGTGCACGACCCAGCTCTGGCAAGACTCCGCCACGTGCCGATAGTCCCCGTGCGAGCCGGCGGGAGTGCCGCCCATGGCGGTGGACATCGTGCTTGGTGGGAAGCGGTCACGGAAGGCCGACCGCCACGCCCCTGCTGTTCTCGTCAGGAAGCACTCACCACCGCAGCAGCGCAGAGTTCGGCCGTCCGTCCTGGCTCAGCCCTCTGGCCCAAGTGAGCCGCTGAGGAACTGCCCGGGGCGGGCCCCCACTCCCGGCCGCTCGTTTCACGTGAAACACATCCGACGTGCGAGCCTCCAGCGTCCGTCCGCCTTCGATGCGTCGCGGTGTTGTGTGCGTCCAGCCCCGCCCGGGGCAGCGCTGCGAGATAGGGCCGGTGGCAGGACGGAGGAATGAAGGACCACCGACATGGCGTCTCCAGATGGCCGTCACGACCGCGATCGCCAGGATCGGCCCCCCGGGTGGCCCTCCATCGGCAGCGCCGCCTCTCCGGCCTCACAGGGGGCCGAGAGGGCCATCGGAAGCAGCCATGGACAACAAGCGGCCGCGTGGTCCTAGGAGTCAGGACCACACGGCCGGTGGCGAACCCTTCGTCAGGCTTCGGGGCGGTCTTCCTTGCCGACCCCGATGATCCCCACGATCCGCTCCAGGTCGTCGACCGTGGCGAACTCGATGGTGATCTTCCCCTTGCTCCGGCCGATGTCGACCTTCACCCGAGTGTCGAACCGATCGGAGAGCCGGTCGGCCAGGTCGTTGAGTGCCGGCGCGTGCGGCTTGGGGCGGCGCTTGGCGGCGGGGGCCTTGGCGGGACCGTCGGCGAGTGCGAGTGCCACCAGTTCCTCTGTCGCCCGCACGGAGAGGCCCTCCGCCACGATCCGCAGGGCGAGCTGCTCCTGCGCCTCGCCGTCCTCGAGACTGAGCAACGCGCGGGCGTGACCGGCGGAGAGGACCCCCGCCGCGACGCGACGCTGGACGGGCGCCGGCAGGTTCATCAGCCGGATGGTGTTGGAGATCTGCGGCCGACTACGGCCGATCCGCCGGGCCAACTCCTCGTGCGTCGCGCCGAACTCTTCGAGCAGCTGCTGGTAGGCGGCCGCCTCTTCCAGCGGGTTGAGGTTGGCTCGGTGGATGTTCTCCAGGAGCGCATCCCGGAGCATGGCGTCGTCCTTGGTGTCCCGGACGATGGCGGGGATGGTCTCCCGACCGACTGCCTGGGCCGCCCGCCACCGGCGCTCGCCCATCACCAGTTCGTACTTCTCGCCGTCGAGCTGGCGTACGACGATGGGCTGGAGGAAACCCACCTCCTGGATGGAGACCTTCAGCTCCTCCAACGCTTCCTCGTCGAACACCTGACGGGGCTGCTTGGGGTTCGGCACGATGGCGTCGACCGGGATCTCGGCGAACCGTGCTCCGGGGACCGGGCTCAGCTGCTGCTGAGGCTCGACGGTGGGAGCCGTCGGCATCGGCGCGACCGGGTTGACGGTCGCGGCCGGGGCGGCACCACCGGTCGCAGGGGCGGCGGGCACCGGGGCGGTATCCAGCGCCGGTCCGGTGGGAATCAGCGCACCGAGTCCTCGGCCCAGACCCCCACGAGGACGATTCTTCATGCCACGCCTCCCAGCAACTTCTCCGCACTACGCATTCCGGCTCACCGGCTCCATGACGCCCCGCTCGGCGATCTCCTGGGCAGCCTCGAAGTAGCTCGTGGCCCCCCGCGAACCGGGATCGTAGGTCATCACGGACTGCCCGTAGCTGGGCGCCTCGGAGACCCGCACGTTCCGGGGGATCACCGCCTGGAGGACCTTGTCGCCGAAGTGGTTCCGGACGTCCTGCTCCACCGCGTCGGCGAGGCGGGTACGCCGGTCGTACATGGTGAGCAGGATGGTGGAGACATCGAGCTTCGGGTTGAGGTGCTGGCGTACCAGGTTGATGTTGCTGATCAGCTGGTTGAGGCCCTCCAGCGCGTAGTACTCGCACTGGATCGGGATCAGCACCTCCTGCGCTGCCACGAGCGCGTTGACGGTGAGCAGGCCGAGCGAGGGCGGGCAGTCGATGAAGACGTAGTCGAAGTGGCCCGGGTACGCGGCGATGGCCCGGGCAAGCCGCGATTCACGGGCCACCACCGATACGAGCTCGATCTCGGCGCCGGCCAGGTCGATCGTCGCCGGTACGCACCACAGGTTCGGGATGCCGTCGACGGCCTGCGCCACCTCCTCCAGCGGCACGCTGTCGATCAGGCAGTCGTACACGTCCGGGACGCCGGTGTGATGCGGAACGTTGAGCCCGGTGGAAGCGTTGCCCTGCGGGTCGAGGTCGACGACGAGCACCCGGTTGCCGTGCAGCGCGAGCGCCACCGCCAGGTTCACCGTGGTCGTGGTCTTCCCCACGCCACCCTTCTGGTTGGCGACGCACATGACCCGGGTCCGGGCCGGCCGAGGCATCGTCACCTCGCCACTCGGATTCAGGATCTGCACGGCGCGCATAGCTTCCATAGCCAACGGTGGGTCATCCTCTTCGCGCGTCGGGGTTTCACGTGAAACGTATGGACCGCCGGCAGCTTCGCCATCGTGGGCGGGGACCGGTGGCGTGTCGGACGGCACCACGGCAGGCGCGGCGTCCGGCACCGCATGGGGCGCCGGCTGCTGCGGCACGGCCGTCGTGCCGGACTGCCCGGCGGGCGAGTCAAGGCGTGCGGGCACGGCGGCGC
>JBARAE010000935.1:0-6272 GCA_049791715.1 Micromonospora sp. | reverse complement strand
ACGCCGCGCCTTGCCGCTTTGCTCCCGGCGCGGCGACCCCGGCTGCGCGCGACCACCGGCGGGCATGACGAAGCCCGGCACCGCCGAGGTTCAGCGATCACCGGGCTTCCAGTCCGCACAGTCGAGGGCTACGGCGGCGAGCTGTCCCGCTGCTCCGGCCGGCCGGGCGACGAGCACGCCGAATAGATTCGGCTCGCCCGGGCGGTGCCGGCGACGTACCGCTCGCGCCGGTCGGGGCCGCAAGGGTCCGTGGCCGCAGGGGCGATGCCTCCGGCGGGCAGGGCCTCCGGCCCTACGACCCGGGGATGGCCTCCGGCGGCCGGGGCTACTCGCCCCGGACCCTCGGCGACTCTGGGATGCCCCGGCCGCGACCGGGTACCCCTCGCACACCGGAGGCCACCAGACCGCGACGGGATGCCGCACCGGTCTCCTTCGGAACCACTCGCACACGACATCACCCCATGATCATTAGGTACACGAGGGGTACAGACGCCGCCTGGAAGCACTGGACAACGATGGAAGTTGATATACGACGTGCGACCTGCTCAGGGGCTTGATCGACACCACTCCCCCAGGTCATCCGCCACGCGCAGGTAGTTCGCCATGTACGTCGACTGCTGAGCAGTCGTCGCACACGCTCCATCAGCACCGGCCGGGCCGGCTCCGCGATCAGCGGGGCCGGCCTGGCCGCTTCCCACGGGAGCGCCGGGCCACCGCCACTCGCACCGCCCACCCGGCGACCACCAGCACCAGCCCGGTCATCGCGATCGCACCCGGCGCCTTGGTGAACCGGGCCAGATTGGTGCCGTCCGGCAGGACGAGGACGGAGGCCACCGCGCAGGGCAGGACGAACCAGATCGTGCGCGCCACGGCCACGGTCGCCACCGCGAGCAGGGCCAGCGGCCAGGTGGCGTACCAGGGGTGGAAGACCGGGGCGAGCAGGACCGTGGCGGCCAGCGCCAGGCCCGCCCCGGTGAGCGTCACCCGAGGGCGCGCGGCGGACTGCACCTCCTGCCCGACGTCGTCGAGCCGGCGCAGCGACGTCCACGCCCGCCACCAGAGCGCCACCAGCACCACCGCCAGCAGCACCAGCGCGAGCACCCGGGCCACCGGCACCGCGCCGGGCCGGCGACCGACCAGCGCACCGGCGTAGTCGACGACGAAGCCGACCGCCGTCGGCGGGGACGTCCACTGCTCCGAGTCGCCGCTGTGGGCCAGCCCGCCCACCCAGCCGAGACCGAGCCCGGTCACCAGCGAGGTGACCAGCAGCGCGGTCAGCACTCCCCCGGCCAGCCAGGCGGTGTCGCGCAGCACCGCGCGGACGGTGGGGCGACCCCTGACCGCCGCGAGCGCCGCGAACGGCAGCACCACCACCGCGACGGCCTTTACCGCGACAGCCAGCCCCAGCAGCACCCCGGCCCCCACCAGCGCCCCCCGCCTGCCGGGCCGCCGGACCAGCACCAGCAGGCCGAGCAGGAGCAGACCGAGCCCCACCGCGTCGTTGTGCGCGCCGCCGACCAGGTGCACCCCCACCAGTGGGCAGGCCAGCACCAGCCAGGCCGCCCGCCGGGTGGGCACCCCGGCGGCCCGGGCCAGCTCGGGCAGGCAGAGCGCCGCCATCAGCACACCCGCCACCGCGACGAGCCGCAGCAGCACGATCGCGCCGACCAGCCCGCCGCCGAGCACCACCGCCAGCCCGGCGAGCAGCACGAAGAACGGCCCGTACGGCGCGGGCGTCGCTCGCCAGATGGGCGGGACCGCGTCCGTCCACGGGCAACCCGCCGCCGCCACGCCCACCCGGTACGGGTCGACGCCGTGCGTCCAGGTCCAGCCCTGGCAGACGTACGAGTAGACGTCCCGGCTGCCCACCGGCGGCGCGGCCAGCAGCGGCAGCAGCCAGAGCGCAGCCGTCAGGTACGCCCACCGGGTCGACGGCGCGCCGTGCCGCAGCGACCACCAGGCACCGACCAGCAGGACGGTCCCGACCAGCCAGCAGCCGAGCACCCACGGCCCGTGCGGAGCCCGCCACAGGTCGAGCAGGCTGGTGGTGGCGGGGGCACCGGGCAGCGCCCCACCCAACCACCCGGCGACCGTCAGCAGTGTCGCGCCGACCAGTCCGGCGTAGCGGACGACCCCGGCCCGATCCGGGCGGTCCGGCGCGTCGGACGCATCGCCGGGGTCGGCCACCGGCACCCTCTCCTCAGTCGGCGGGCGCCGGTTGACGGGCCACCCGAGCCGACCGTACCAACCGCACGGCCACCCAGATCACCAACAGCGTCATCAGCGGCGCACCGGGCATCTTGGTGTACCGGGGCAGCCCGGTGCCGTCCGCCAGCACCAGGAACGACGAGACCAGCGCCACCAGGGCGAACCAGGTGGTCCGCCGGCTGGTGGCGGCGAGCACCGCCAGCGGCCAGGTCCAGTACCAGGGGTGGAAGAGCGGGGCCAGCGCCACCGTGGCGGCCAGCGCGAGGCCGGCGTGCCACAGCGGCTCCCGGGTCCGGGCCCGCCACCAGAGCCAGACCAGCAGCACCGCGAGCACCAGCACACCGATCGCCCGGGTTGCCGGCAGCGCGTCGATGTGCGCGCCGAACAGCGCGGCCACGTACCCGACCGTCTGCCCCACCGCGGTCGGCGGCGAGGTCCAGGCGACGACCAGGTTGCCCTGCTCCAGGCCGCTGATCCAGCCGAAGTCCAGGCCGGCGGCGAGGGTCACGCCGACGACGGTGACCAGCGCCGCGCCGACCACCCACACGCCGTCGCGGATCAGGGAGCGGATCCGGTACGGCCCGGCGATCGCGGCCAGCGCCGCGAACGGCACCACCACCAGGGCGGTCACCTTGATCCCGGCGGCCAGCCCGAGGAGCAGTCCACCGGCCAGCAGCGGCCCGGGGCGGCCCGGTCGGGACGCCACCACCGCCAGCCCCGCGGTGAGCAGACCGACCATCATCGCGTCGTTGTGCGAGCCGGAGATCAGGTGCATCGGTACCAGCGGGCAGGCCAACGCCAGCCAGATCGCCCGCTCCGGCGGCACCCCGCAGCGGCGGGCCAGCACCGGCAGGGACCAGGCGGCCAGCGCCACCCCGGCCACCGCGAGCAGCCGGAACAGCACCATGCTGCCGATCAGCGAGCCGGCCAGGGAGACCACGGCCCCGGAGATCACCACGAACAGCGGCCCGTACGGCGCGGGGGTGTCCCGCCAGATGTAGGAGATGGTGTCCAGCCACTGGCAGGGCAGCGTGGAGACGCCGTGCTCGTACGGGCTGATCCCGGCGGCGAAGCTCGCCCCCTGGCAGCTGTACGCGTAGACGTCCCGGCTGCCCAGCGGTGGGGTGATCAGCATCGGCAGGATCCAGAGGCCGATGGTGACCAGCGCCCAGCGGGTGGACGGCACCCGGTCCCGCAGCGACCACCAGGCCCAGGCCATCAGCCCGGTGCCGACCAGCCAGGTCGCGATGATCAGCGGCCCGCGGGGGCCCTGCCAAATGCTGACCGGGGTGGGGCGCAGCTCGGAGTGCGGCAGCGCACCGCCGATGAAGGCGGCCACCGCGAGCAGGGCGGAACCCGCCAGGCCGATCCAGCGTGAGAGGTGGTGAGGCACGCCGGACATGCTGCCAGTACGGTGGTCGCGGTCAGGAGGTGGGCATGCGGGGCAGTCGGGTGGTGGTGCTCGCCGCCGCGTCCGCGCTCGTCCTCGGCGTGCTCCTGCTCGTCCTGCCGACGATGGGCTCGGACCTCTCCGCCCAGGTCGCCCGCGCCGAGTTCTTCGCCGCGCACGGCACCGCCCCGGTGGACCTGCGCTGGTACGGCGGCGTCCACCCGTGGGGCTACAGCCTGGTGTCCCCGCCGCTGATGGCCCTGCTCGGGGTACGCGTCACCGGCGCGCTCGCCCTGGTCGCCTCGGCCGCCGCGTTCGCGGCGCTGCTGGTGCGTACCGGGGTGCCCCGTCCCCTGCTCGGCAGCCTGGTCGGGGTGCTCACCATCGCCGGCAACCTGGTGTCCGGCCGGGTGACGTACGCCCTCGGGGTGGCCTTCGGCCTGGCTGCCCTGCTCGCCCTCACAATGCCCGCCGCTGCAGGTGTGCGGTGGCGGCGCTGGGTGCTCGCGGGGCTGGCCGGGGTGCTGGCCTCGGCGACCAGCCCGGTGGCCGGACTCTTCGTCGGCCTCGCCGCCGTCGCGCTGCTGCTCACCCGCCGGTACGTCGACGGCCTGCTGCTCGGCGTGGCCGCCGCCGCCCCGCTGGCGGTGACCGGGCTGCTCTTCGGCGAGGGCGGCTGGATGAACATCAGCGGCACCGACACCCTCCACGCGGTGGTGACCAGCCTGCTGGTGGCCGCGCTGGTGGCGTACCGGCCGGCGCGGGTGGGTGCGCTGCTGTCGGCGGCCGGGGTGCTGGCGGCGGCACTGGTGCACACCCCGGTCGGGCTGAACGCCACCCGGCTGGTGGTGATGTTCGCCCTGCCGGTCCTGGCGGCGGCGGCACGGCCGCCCGGGTGGGCCACCGACCGGCTTTCGCGCCGGTGGCACGCCCGTCCGGTCGTGGCCGTCGCGTTGGCGGTACTGCTCGCGGCGGTGTGCTGGTGGCAGCCGCCGGTCGTCTCCGCCGACGTAGCCAGCGCCGGCGACCCGACCAGCGACCGGGCGTACTTCGACCCGCTGCGGGCGGAGCTGGCCCGGCGGGGGGTGACCGGCCGGCTGGAGGTGCCGCCGACCCGCAACTACTGGGAGGCGGCCCACCTCGGCGAGGTGCCGCTGGCGCGGGGCTGGCTGCGCCAGGCGGACATCGCCCGTAACCCGCTCTTCTTCACCACCGTCCCCGGCGCGACCGGCACCGGGGTGCCGCTGACCGCGGAGAGCTACCGGGCCTGGCTGGCCGACAACGCGGTGCAGTACGTCGCCGTTCCCGACGTGGAGTTGTCCTGGGTGGGCCGGGGCGAGGCGGAGCTGGTCGAGGCCGGGCAGCCGTACCTGACCGAGGTCTGGTCCGACCCGCACTGGCGGCTGTACGCGGTCACCGACCCGACCCCGCTGGTGGCCGCGCCCGGCGAGCTGGTCCGGCAGGACGGCGCCTCGGTGACCTTCCGGGCCTCCGGCGCCGGCCCGGTGCCGGTCCGGGTGCGGTACAGCCGCTGGCTGGGCGCGTCGGGCGGGGCGACGGTCGCCCCCGACGGCGACTGGACGGTGGTGACCGTGCCCCGCGCCGGCACGTACACCCTGGGCGGCTGAGCGTTCCGTCCGCCTGAACCGCCCCACCTGCACCGGACGGCCTTTTGCCGTTCCGGCAACGAATGTTGTCACCTCACCGGGCGGCGCGGACGATTCGGAGCGTCGGCGGGGTGGGCCCGCCCGTGAGGAGGGTGACGGGGATGACCGACCCGCAGGCGACCGTCGACGAGGAGACCGCCCGGCACTGGGACGAGCTGTACGGCGGCCGTGACCGGCTCTGGAGCGGACGGGCCAACCCGCACCTGGTCGACGTGGCCGGCGCGCTGCCACCAGGGAGCGCGCTGGACCTCGGCTGCGGCGAGGGGGGCGACGCGATCTGGCTGGCCCGGCAGGGCTGGCGGGTGACGGCGGTCGACATCTCCCGCACCGCCCTGGACCGGGCGACGGCCGAGGCCGCCGCGGCCGGGGTGGCGTCCCGCATCGACGTCCAGCGGCACGACCTCAGCCGGACCTTCCCGGCGGGCGAGTTCGACCTGGTCTCCGCGCAGTTCCTCCAGTCACCGCTGGACTTCCCCCGGGCGGCGGTGCTCCAGGCAGCGGCCCGGGCGGTCGCGCCCGGCGGGCGGCTGCTGGTCGTCGAGCACGGCGAGGCTCCGCCGTGGGCCCACGCGGAGCATGCGCACCGGCACTTCCCCACGCCCGAGGAAACCCTGGCCGAGCTCGACCTCGACCCCGACGGGTGGCGGACCGAGCGACTGGACGCTCCCCGGCGGCAGATCACCGGCCCGGACGGGCAGCCGGCCACCCTGGCCGACCATCTCGTGCTGGTGCGCCGCCGGTAGCGGCGGCGCGGATCAGGACTCCATCACCCGTTGCATGGCGGCCCGGGAGCGGCGGCCGGTGCGCAGGTACTCATCCAGGAACTCGCCCGGGTCGTCCCGGCCGAGCAGCCGGACCACCCCGGCCAGCTCCACCCCGTGCCGGGGCAACTGGTCCCCGGCCCGGCCCCGGACCAGCATCAGCGCGTTGCGGGCCTGCGCCGCCAGCGTCCAGCCGGCGGCCATCTCCGCGGCGTCCTCCGGGTCGACCAGACCGGCGTCCCGGGC
>JBARAE010000934.1:0-4669 GCA_049791715.1 Micromonospora sp. | reverse complement strand
GGCCGGGCTTGCCCGGCCCGGGCCGACCCGCAGTAATCGAGAGTCTGGTGTGTGAGAGATGTTGCGAGTCATAGTCCGCCGCCTGCTGCAGCTGGTGGTGACCCTGATAGCGCTGTCCGCGCTCATCTTCGTCTGGCTGCGGAACCTGCCCGGCGGCCCGGTCGAGGCGCTGCTCGGTGAGCGCGCCACCCCTGAGCGTCGCGCCCTGCTGATCAAGGCGCTCGGCTACGACCAGCCGATCATGGTGCAGTACGCCAAGTTCATGCAGCGGGTCCTGACCGGCGACTTCGGCAACTCCATCCGGACCGGCGACCCGGTCAGTGAGGTGATCGGTCGCGCCTTCCCGGCCACCGTCGAGCTGGCCGTCGTCGCCATGATCATTGCGATCGGGCTGGGCGTCCCGCTCGGTTATCTCGCCGCCCGTCACCACGGCCGGCTGCTGGACAACCTGAGCATCGCCGGCACGCTGCTCGGTATCTCGATCCCGATCTTCTTCCTGGGCTACCTGCTCAAGGACGTCTTCACCCAGAACATCCACTGGTTCCCGCCGTCGGGGCGGATCAGCACCGGCGTGGACAACACCAACGTCACCGGCTTCTTCGTCCTAGACGGACTGCTCACCCGGGAGTTCGACGCCACCGCCGACGCCCTCTGGCACCTGATCCTGCCGGCGTTCACCCTCGCCACCATCCCGCTGGCGGTGATCGTCCGGATCACCCGGGCCAGCGTGCTGGACGTGCTCAACGAGGACTACGTACGGACGGCCGAGGCCAAGGGCCTGCGGCACCGCACGATCCGCGGCCGGCACATCCTGCGCAACGCCCTGCTGCCGGTCGTCACCATCATCGGTCTGCAGACCGGCGCGCTGCTCTCCGGCGCGGTGCTCACCGAGAAGGTCTACAACTGGGGCGGTCTCGGCACGCTGATCACCGACTCCATCAGCGGCGGCCGCGACTATCCGGTGCTGCAGGCGCTGATCCTGCTGGCCGCGCTGGTCTTCGTGCTGGTCAACCTGCTGGTCGACCTCTCCTACGCGTTCATCGACCCGAGGGTGCGTGTGCGATGAGTGACCCGATGACCCGTCCCGGCGTGACGAGCCCCCGCGACGGTTCCGGCCTTCCCGCTTCCGACCTCTCGGGTGCCGACCGTCCGGGCGTCGAGGAGAAGCCCGAGGGCATCACCCCCCGCGGCCTGGGCCGCCTCGGCGACCGGAAGAAGGCGCGGCTGGACGAGCTGGCCCGCGCCACCGCCGACAAGGGCGGCGTCAGCCTCGTCCGGGACGCGCTCCGCCGCTTGCGGCGCAACCCCGTCGCCATCGTCGGCGCGTCCATCGTCGGCCTCTTCATCCTGGTGGCGATCTTCGCGCCGCTGCTCGCGCCGCACGACCCGGCGCAGCGCTTCGACGAGCTCACCAAGAACCTCACCGTCGACAACATTCCCGGAGCCAGCAGCGAGTTCCCCCTCGGCTCGGACCCGCTCGGGCGGGACTTCCTCTCGCGCCTGATCTACGGCAGCCGCCAGACGTTGTTCGTCGGCGTGTTGGCCACTTTGATCGGGTTGGGGCTGGGCGTGCTGATCGGCGCGCTCGCCGGTGCCTTCGGCGGCTGGGTCGACAACATCCTGATGCGCTTCACCGACGTGATGCTGGCCCTGCCGGCGCTGCTGCTGGCGATCAGCCTGGTGGCGATGGCCAGCAGGTCCAGCCAGTGGACGGTCATCTTCGCGGTGGCCGTGGTCAATGTGCCGATCTTCGCCCGGTTGCTGCGCGGCTCGATGCTGGCGCAGCGGGAGAGCGACCACGTGCTGGCCGCCCGGGCGCTCGGCGTCAAGGGCCGGTCCATCGTGTTGCGGCACATGCTGCCCAACGCGATGACCGCGGTGATCGTGCAGGCCACGCTCACCCTCTCCACCGCGATCCTGGAGGCGGCGTCGCTCTCCTTCCTCGGTCTCGGCGACCCGGACATCAACCGCGCCGAGTGGGGCCTGATGCTCGGTGTGGACGGCCAGCGCTACTTCGAGGTCCGCCCCGAGCTCGCGTACTACCCCGCGGTCGCGATCATCGTCGTCGCGCTCGGCTTCACCCTGCTCGGTGAGGCGATGCGCGAGGCGCTCGACCCGAAGAACCGGCGGTGACGGCGATGCGGTGGACCAGCACGGCCGGCGAAGGTCGGCGAGAGGAAGTGACCCGATGAGCCTGCTCGACGTACGCGATCTGAGTGTGGTGTTCCAGCGCCGCGGCGAGCGGCCGTTCACCGCGGTCGACAAGGTCAGCTTCAGCGTGGAGCCGGGGCAGACGGTGGGCCTGGTCGGCGAGTCCGGCTGCGGCAAGAGCGTCACCAGCCTGGCGATCATGGGCCTGCTGCCCAAGCGGGGCAACAGGGTGTCGGGCGAGGTGCTCTTCGAGGGCGCCGACCTGCTCAAGCTGAGGCCGGACGACATGCGCGACCGGCGTGGCCGCGACATCGGCATGATCTTCCAGGACCCGCTCTCCTCGCTGAACCCGGTGGTCCCGATCGGACTCCAGGTCGCCGAGGTGTTGGAGCGGCACCGGGGGATGGACCGGAAGGTGGCGCTGAAGGAGGCCCGGGAGCTGCTCGACGCGGTCGGCATCCCCGACCCGATGCGGCGGCTGAAGGAGTACCCGCACCAGATCTCCGGCGGCATGCGGCAGCGGGCGCTGATCGCCATCGCGCTGGCCTGCAAGCCGCGGCTGCTCATCGCCGACGAGCCCACCACCGCCCTGGACGTGACCATCCAGGCGCAGATCCTCACCCTGCTCAAGCAGCTCGTCGACGAGACCGGCACGGCGCTGATCATGATCACGCACGACCTCGGCGTGGTGGCCGGTCTCTGCGACACGGTCAACGTGCTCTACGGCGGCAAGGTGGTGGAGCGGGCGGCCCGGCACGAGCTGTTCGCCCGGCCGCGGCACCCGTACACCCACGGGCTGCTCAGCTCGGTGCCGCGGCTGGACTCGCCGCGGGGCGAGCGACTGCACGCCATCCCGGGTTCCGTGGCCGACAACATCCCGTGGGGCGAGGGGTGCGCGTTCGCGCCCCGCTGCGGCAACGTGGTGGACGCCTGCCTGGAGGGCACGCCCCCGCTCGAACCCACCGCGACCGGCGGCGACCTGCGCTGCAACAACCCCGTTTCCGAGGAGGTGGCGGTGCCGTGACCGAGCGGACCGGACCACTGGTCGAACTGCGCGACGTCAAGGTCCACTTCCCGATCAAGAGCGGCCTGCTCTTCGACCGTACGGTCGGCTACGTCTACGCCGTCGACGGTGTCTCGCTGTCGATCAACAAGGGTGAGACGTACGGCCTGGTGGGCGAGTCGGGCTGCGGCAAGTCGACCCTCGGTCGGGGCCTGCTGCGCCTGGTTGAGCCGACCGCCGGTGAGATCGTCTTCGACGGCACCGACATCCGCTCGCTCAAGGGCGAGTCGATGCGCCGGGCCCGCCGCCGGATGCAGATGATCTTCCAGGACCCGCTGTCCAGCCTCGACCCGCGTCAGTCGGTGGAGTCGCTGCTGGTCGAGGGACTCAAGGCGCACGGCCTGGCCGACGACAAGGCGGCCACCAGTCGCCGGCTGCGGGAGACCCTCGCCGCGGTCGGCCTGCCCGCCTCGGCGCTGGCGAAGTACCCGCACGAGTTCTCCGGCGGTCAGCGGCAGCGCATCGGCATCGCCCGGGCGCTGGTGCTCGACCCGGACCTGATCGTCGCCGACGAGCCGGTGTCCGCTCTGGACGTCTCCATCCAGGCGCAGGTGCTCAACCTGATGGAGGACCTGCAGAACGAGCTCGGCCTGACGTACCTGATCATCGCCCACGACCTGGCGGTGGTCCGGCACATCGCCGACATGGTCGGGGTGATGTACCTGGGCGGCCTGGTGGAGGAGGCGTCCAGCGACGACCTCTACCGCGAGCCGATGCACCCGTACACGAGGGCGCTGATGTCGGCGGTGCCGGTGCCGGACCCCACGGTGGAGGACCGCCGCGAGCGGATCCTGCTCGCCGGTGACCTGCCCTCGCCGACGAACCCGCCCGCCGGGTGCCGGTTCCACACTCGCTGCCCGTGGGCGCAGCCGACGCGCTGCGTCGACGAGCGGCCGGCGCTGCGCGAGGTGCTCGGCGGCCACCGGGTGGCCTGCCACTACGCGGAGGACATCGCGGCCGGGCGGATCCGGCCGCACGAGGTCGCGCCGGAGCTGGTCCGGCCCGACGACGCCGCGGGCCCGGGTGACACCGGTGAGCTGATCCCCACGCCGTGAGCCCATGCCGAGGCCCCCTTCCCGGAACGCGGGAAGGGGGCCTCGGCGCGTCTCAGCCCTCGGGGCGGTTGAGCAGGGCGACCGCGATCGTGTGCACCGCGTCCAGTCCGGCCGGGTCGGCCAGCGCGACCTTGCCGCCGGTCACCACGTACCACTCGTCGGCGTCCTTGTACTGCACGTGCAGGGTGACCTGGCCGTCTGCGTACTCGGTACGCAGGGTGAGCTCGCCGGTCACCACGCCCACCTCGTCGGTCATCACGCCGCCGGGACCGGTCGTGATGTCGGTGCTCCGCTGCTGCGGCCCGCCGCCGGCCGGAGCGGCCGGCGCGGTGTCCGCGGCCATGCCCGCTCCGGAGACGTCCGCGGGTGCGGCCGGGGTGCCGTCCGCGGCCATCCCGGC
>JBARAE010000933.1:0-11082 GCA_049791715.1 Micromonospora sp. | reverse complement strand
CCGCTGCGCCGGCGCAGCTCGGCGAGCAGCAGCCCGGCGAGCGCGGTGAAGGCCACCGCGCCCAGGACGGCGACCACCTGTGCACCCGCGCCACCGCCGGCCAGGGCGCTCACGGCCGGGTTGGCGTGGCTCAATCCCAGCGACGGCAGGATGTGCCAGGCACCGAACAGCGCCGACGACAGGCCGAGACCCCAGCCGACACCGCGGTGCCGGGTCAGGAGGCCCTGCAGCACACCGCGGAAGCCGATCTCCTCCACCAGGACCGTGCCGAGCGGGATGGTGACGAGCGCGGTGACCAGCGCCGGCCCGGTGGGCAGTTGGTAGCGGGCGTCGAGGAACGCCGTGCGCGTCAGCGGCAGCGCGGCCGCCACCGCGTACACGAGCGCCACCGCCGCGACCGCGGAGACGGCGAGCGCGGCGCCCTTCGCCCACGTCCCGCGGGACAACCCGAGATCCGACCAGGAGAGGCCAGAGCGGCGGCTGAGCACGACCAGCGCGACGGCGGCGACCGGTCCGACCACGACGCCGGCGCCCGCCGGGCCGTATTCGCGGAGGACGTTGACGACCACGAGGAGGCCCAGCACCGCCCCCAACACCGCGGTGAACCGGAGATGCCGGCCGGCGAACCGCCGCACCGAACGCCAGAGAGCCGCGACCCTCGGGGCGGACGCCGCCGGTGGTCGCGGTGAGCTGGTGTCAGGACAGCTGGCCATGGCGAGGATCCCAGGCTAGCTCCCCCGCGCCGAACCGGCGACCGCCTCGGCCGATGGTCAGCCGGTCGGCCGAGGAGCGACGGCGGCCCAGGCGGCGGCCAGTTCCGGGCCGTAGCGGTGGCCGTGCCCGGGGGGCACCTCGTTGGAGAACGCGAGATCGCCGGTGACCTGCCAGAAGGTGACGAGGGGCCGCCACCGCAGCGGCGGTGCCCGGCTGACGGTCGTCCGGTCGTCGACCCAGGCGGGCTCCGACCACAGCAGGGACGGTGACCACCACACGATGGGATCCGAGGGGTGCTGCAGGTAGAGCGTGCGAGGGCCGGACGACGGCGGGAGCCAGGGGTCCCCGGTCGGGTTGTAGCGGGGAGGCATCTCCGGACCGGGCCAGAACCTGACCGACCGGCCGCCGTCGACCGTCGGGGCGAGCAGTGGAGTGCCGGGATCGCGGTGGGACACGAGTCTCGACCACGTCGGGTTGGAGTTCGGCGGTCCCGCGAGCAGCACTCCGGTCACCACCTCAGTCGCTCGGGGTACGGTCCGCAGGGCCACCTCCACGCCGCGTGCCCCGAGGCTCTCGCCGTAGAGCACGAGCCGGGGTCGCGACGCCGGAGGCAGCGCCAGCCACCGCCGCACCACCGCGCCGACCAGGGCCTCGGCAGCGGCGTCGACCCGCAGCCGGTCGATCGCGAGCGACAGCACGCTTGGCAGGTACGAGTACTGCATCGACGCCACCGCCGAATCGCCCGCCCACAGCGCCTCCAACGCCTTCACCGCCGCCGGGTCGACCCAGCCGGTACCGGTCGGCACCACGACACAGACCACACCCCGGCGCAGCGCGCCCGTCCGCTCCAGCTCGGCGACCACGAGATCCGCCCGCGCCCGCAGGCTGGTCGCCGAGTCGATGCCGGCGTACACCCGGATCGGCTGACGTCCTCCCGGTGGTGGGGGCAGGGACACGAACTCCCGGCCGGCGTGACCGAGGGTGGACCAGCTGGCCGCCGAGCCGGGACCGCCGCTGCGCAGCGCGTCCGCCGGTCTCGGCAGCTCGGCTTCGGTCTCCTCGTTGACCAGCCGGAACGACTCGTCCACCGAAGCCAGGACGCGGTTCCGGACCACCTGGTCGGCGACCGCCGTCGTCAGCATGGTGACCGCGAGAATGGACAGCGCGAGAGCCAGCCATCGCGGCAGTGCCCGGAACACCGACCCGGCCACCCAGCGCACGGCCGCCCGCAGGCCGCGCGCCGCCAGCACCGCGGCCGTCACCACCACTCCGGCGAGGAGCAGCGCGACGACGGCGTACGTCGACGGTGGGTCGGTCTCGCCGACCGAAGCCGCGAGTTCCCGCTGCCACATGTGCCCGAACCAGGCGGCGGGTGCCAGCCAGAGTGCCGCCACGACCAGGAGCGCCATGCTGACGCGGTCGCGGACGGTCGGTCGCAGTCGCTGCCACAGCGGAGTCAGGACCCACTGGAGCAGGGCGCCGACGGCGTACCCGGCGGTGGCCGCGAGACCGGCGACGATGCCCTGCACCAGAACCGTCTTCGGCAGCAGTGACGGCGTCAGCGATGCCGCCGCCGAGGAGATCGCGGCCGCCAGTTGGAAGCGGCGGGACTCGGTCAGCCGCGACAGCGGCAGCCGCGACACCCTCGGTCGGGGCAGGCTGATGCGTGGCCACCGGGGCGTTTCGACGTCCCGCGCCCCTGCCGTGGATTCAGCGGCCTGCCCGGGCAGCTCGCGACTCCTCTGCGACATCGTCTAGCAAGGCCGGCGTGAGAGGGTCGGGACGTCGGCCGGCCGCACCTCCGCGGTATGCAGCACCAGCATCGGCACAGCGTGACACAGCGGCCGCAGACGGGCCATGTCTGACCGGGTGGAACGTGCCGGTGCACGGACCAGCCGCACCGGAGGTTACGGGTAGGAAAGAGTGGGTGGCCGGCGTACCGTGCCGGACGTGGGCGGGGACGACGGGCTGGAGTGGCGGGAGCGGCAGCGGCGGGCGGTACGGGCCCATGCGGAGGCCGACGAGCGGGCCCGGGTGGCCGAACAGGCGGAGGCCGCCGAACTGGTCGCCTGGTTCGCCACCGAGGCGACCCGGCGCGGCCTGCGCACGACCCGACTGGTGGCCCGCTCGTACGACGGTCGGGGCCGCTACCGCACCCGCCTCACCGGCTGGTACGTCGACCGGGCGCGGACCCGGGCGGTCGACATCGACGGCCGGTTCCACCTGCTGACCGTTCCCGCCAGCCTGCGCTCCCGCCTCCTCGGCGCCGACCCGCAGCCGTCCGCACCGCCGCTGGTGGTGGGCCGGGGTGGCCGCGACGGCGAGTCGATCCCGCTGCGCACCCTGCTGACCCGGAGGCTGGACGCCGGCGACGACTGGGGCTGACGCCGCTCAGCGCCCGGCCACCCGCTCCCGGGCGCTCCGGCGCCTGACGTACCCCCACCAGAGCTGCTGCACGACCAGGGTGAGCAAGCCGGCGAGGACGATGGCGCCGAGGTTGATCACCAGTTGCAGCGCGGATCCTCCCGCCTCCGGCCACACCCCGTACGCGCCGGCCACGGCGACATTCGCGGCGGCCGGCACGGTGGTGACCGAGATCAGCACACCGACCAGCGAACCGGACTTCTTCGAGGTGAGCGACAGCATGCCGGCGACACCGGCGAGCAGGCCGACCACCCAGGAGAGCGCATCGGGTCGCCAGATGAAGTCGGTCAACGGCCGGGCGGCGAGCAGCATCCCCCGGTCGACGAGGCCGGCGCCGGTGAGCGCCCAGGTGCTCAGCACGGTGGCCAGCATGGCGACGAGGAACCCGACCACCAGCGCCTTGATCGAGCGGGCGATGATGTGCGGCTGCCGGCGCAGCAGGGCGACGCAGAGCGCGGCGAGCGGGCCGAACTCCGGCCCGACCACCATCGCGCCGACGATCAGGATCGGCTGGTCGAGCAGGACACCGACGCCGGCGATCATGGTGGCGACGATGATCAGCACCAGGAACGTGCCGCTCAGCACCGTCTGCTCGCCGGTCTTGGCCGCGATCTCGTCCCAGACCACCGCGTCCTCGCCGTGCCCGGGCGCGTCGCGGGCCGCCTTCTTCGCCGCAGCGGAGAGGGTCAGTTCGACGTCGTCGGCGGAGATCCCGCCGCGCGCCTCCACCCCCAACTCCTGGAGCCGTTGCAGCACCCGGTCCGCGCTCTCCCGGACCACGTCGCAGAGGATCAGGTCGCCGGGCGGCTGACGCGCGGCGCCCGGTATCACGGCCAGGTGCGCCACGCCCGGATCGTCGGCGAGCAGGTCCGACACCGCCGCCGACCGGTCGGTCGGCGCGATGATCCGCAAGTGCAGCACCAGCAGCTCCCGTGGTCCGGCCGGCGGTACCGCCACCGGCCGCCGCACTCTACTCGCCGACGCGCTGGTCGGCAGATCCGCCGAGGACCGGCCCTCCCCCACCGCACGGCCTCCCCCGTTCCGCCCGCCGACCCGGCCGTCGCTGTGGTGAGCTGTACCCATGGGGACGTACCGGTTGGGGCTGGTGCTGCACCCCACCCGGGACGTCTCCGAGGTGGTCGGCATCATCGAGCGCTGGGCGGCCCGCCAGCGCAAGACGCTGCTGGTCAGCGCGGAGAACCGGCACCGGGTACCGCCGACGGTCGAGCCCGTCCCCGCCGCCGAGTTGGCCACCCAGGCGGACGCCCTGATCAGCATCGGCGGTGACGGCACCATGCTGGGCGCGCTCCGTGCGGCGGTGCGGGACCCGAAACCGGTGCTCGGCGTGCACCTGGGCCGGCTCGGCTTCCTGGTCGAGGTCGAGCCGCCGGAGCTGTCGACGGCGCTGGACCGGCTCGCGTCGCACGACTTCACCATCGAGGCGCACGCCTGCCTGGTCTGCGACGTGTGCGGCGACGACCTGGTGGCGTTCAACGACGTCGCGCTGGTCCGCCAGCCCGGCTCCGGGTTCGTCACCGCCACCCTGGCGGTCGACGGGCAGCGGTACGGCTACTACCGCTGCGACGCGCTGGTGGTCAGCACGCCCACGGGTTCGACGGCGTACAGCTACGCCGCGGGCGGCCCGTTGATCTCCCCGGCCGCCGACGGCGTCGTGGTGACCCCCTCAGCGCCGATGGCCGGGATCTCCCGGTCCGTGGTGCTCTCCCCCGACGAGACCATCCAGCTCGAGCTGCGTCCGGGTTCCGCGGCGGTGGCCGTGGAGATGGACGGGCTGATCATCCGGGACGCGGCGACCGAGGGAAGGGTGGACATCAGGTACCGCCCGAACGCCGGCCGGGTGGTCCGCCTCGACCCGCGCCGCTACCAGGAGCGCAACCAGCTCAAGCTGAGCCTGCTGGACCTGCCGCTGCTGCCCGACCAGCTCCGCGAGCTGCTCCCCGACGAGCTGCGCGAGCAGCTCAACCGGCGCGAGTTGCCGCCGCCCCGGTGAGCTCGGTCAGGCGTGTCTGCGTACCCCGAGCTGCGGGCGCTGGCCTCACTCGTCGGGAGAGGCCAGGGCCGTTCGGTTTGGACGCTCCGGTGGGGGTGGTCGTCAATTCGGATGCTCGGCCACCCAGCTGTCGACGGTGTCGCTCTTCACCGCCTCATACAGACTCGCGGCGGCGTCCTCGTCGGGAAAGACGACACTCTGGTTGCCCACCATCCCCGTGCCGCTGGACGGGCTGGTGAGCATCGTGACGTCATCCGCCTGGATCTGACGTAGCGCCCAGACCGTGTCGAAGACGGACAACTCCCGGTCGACCTGCACCGCTCCGGTTGTCGCCTTGAGGAAGTTGTCCAGTCGACCCGGGTCGGTCAGGATGTCCTTGCTACCGGCCTCCCGCAGGACGGCCGCCATGATGTCCTGCTGGTGGCGCATTCGACTGAAGTCACCGTCGGCGAACTGCTTGCGGGCCCGGGCGTACTCCAAGGCGGCGGCGCCGTCCAAGCGATGGGTGCCGGGCTGGTAGACGCGACCCGGCTGCACGATCGAGGTGAAGGTTTTGTCGAGGGTGACATCCACACCGCCGAGCGCGTCGATGATCTTCCCGAAGCCGGCGAAATCGATCACGATCACGTGTTCCAGGCGCACTCCCGTGAAGTCCTCGATCGTGCGGACCAGCAACGGGGTGCCACCCCAGGCGTACGCAGCATTGATCTTGGCCTTGGTCGGCTGTCCGTCGCCCTCACTCGAGTCCGGAATGGTGGTCCAGGTGTCCCGCGGGATCGAGATGACCTGCGCCCGGTCACGGCTGCGCGGCACGTGGACCAGCATGATCGTGTCGGTACGCGACGCGGTGCTTCCCGGGTCCGCCTTGTCCTTACCGACCACGAGGAAGTTGAGAGCGCCACCGGCGACACGTGCGGGGCGGCGGGTTTCCGGCACGCCATGGAAGGCGTCGATCTTCTGGACCTGTTTGTCCAGCGACCTGACGTAGAGCCAGCCACCGGCGCCCGCTCCGCCGAGGAGCGCGACCAGGGCGAGGAGGACGACGAGCGCGGTCGTGCGAGCCCGGCGGCTGCCCGGGCGCCCGGGCCGTCGCCGTCCCAACCGCCGGTGTCGGGCCCGATACTCGGCGCTCGCGGGCCCCATCTCGACCGTCGTCTCCTCCGCCGTCCTACGGCCGTCCTGCTCCATGACCAAGAACCTAGGCGAGCAAAGCTCGCGGATCCGGCCTAATGCGGAAAAAACGGCAGCTCGCGCCCGCCCGCCGGTTCTCGCCTCCGGCGCCCGCAGCACCGCTTCGCCCCGGCCCGCAACATGATGCGGGCGAATCCCTCGAACGGGTATGAAATCACCACCGCCCCGGAGGTCTCTCGTTAGCCGGTTGAGACCAGTCCAGCGGCCGGATCGGACGACCGGGCCGCCCGACGAGCCGGAGGCGGTCGATGGCTTTCCCTGCACGGTTGCCCGTTCGACGGGTGGTCCCGCACCCCGGGTCGCGCGCCTCATGACCCCGCGCGTGCTGCTGTCGCCCCCGGACGTCGGACCGCTCGAGGAGTCGTACGTCCTGGACGCGCTGCGGTCCGGATGGGTGGCGCCCGCCGGTCCGCACCTCGAAGCATTCGAACGGGAGGTCGCCGAGCGGGTCGGCTGTGGGCACGCGGTGGCCCTCGCCTCCGGCACCGCGGGCCTGCACCTGGCGCTGCTCGCCGTCGGCGCCGGTCCCGGGGACGTCGTCGTGGTGCCCACCCTGACGTTCGTGGCGACGGCCAACGCCGCCGTCTACACCGGCGCGGAACCGGTCTTCGTCGACTGCGATCCCGCCACCGGCAACGTCGACCCGGACCTCCTGCACGAACTGCTCCGCGAGCTGCGGGCCGTCGGCCGCCGGGTCGCGGCCGTGCTGCCGGTGGACATGTTCGGCACCTGCGCCGACTACAACCGGATCCTGCCGATCTGCGCGGACGCCGAGGTACCGGTGGTGGAGGACGCCGCCGAGGCGCTCGGGGCCACCCACCACGGCAGAGCGGCCGGATCGTTCGGGCGGGCCGCGGTGCTGTCGTTCAACGGCAACAAGATCATCACGACGTCGGGGGGTGGGATGCTGCTCTCCGACGACGCCGACCTGGTCGCCCGCTGCCGAAACCTGTCCACCCAGGCCCGGCAGCCGGTTCCGCACTACGAGCACGTCGAGGTGGGCTACAACTACCGCCTGAGCAACGTGCTCGCGGCACTCGGGCGGGCCCAGCTGCGCCGTCTGGACGACATCGTGGCGCGGCGTCGATGGCTGCGGGAGCAGTACGCCAGGCTCTTCGCCGCGGTACCCGGTGTGCGTCTGCTGGCCGAGGGGGACCGGGAGGCCAACTGCTGGCTCACCACCATCGTCGTCGATCCGGGGGTCGCCGGGTGGCGAGCCGCGGAACTCGCCGCCCACCTGGCCGCGCAGAACATCGAAACCCGACCGGTGTGGAAGCCGATGCATCTCCAACCGGTCTTCGCCGGCGCACGTGCGCTGCTCACCGGCGCCGCCGAGCGGCTCTTCACGGACGGTCTCGCCCTGCCCAGCGGCTACGCGATGACCGAGAGCCAGCTCGCCCGCGTCCTCGACGGCGTCGAACAGTTCCTCAAGGGCCGATGACCGGGGCGGCCGGCGGTGCGATGAGGTTGGAGATCTGGAACGCCCGCAGGACGGCGGACGTGAGCCGGTGGCTGGCGGTGCACCGGGAGTGGCCCGCCCGGGAGGTGTTCGCCCACCCCGCGTACGTCCGCCTCTTCGCCGGCGAGCACGACGAGCCGCTCGCCGCGTACGCCGAGACACCTACCGGGTTCATCCTGTACCCCTTCGTGCTGCGCCGGATCACCGCGCCGCACCTGGTCGCCCCGGGGCGGTCGATCCACGACATCACCACCCCGTACGGCTACGGCGGAGCCTTTCACAGCGGCGTGGGCGAGGCGGAGGCCAAGGAGTTCTGGGCGGCCTTCGACGACTTCTGCCGGGCCCGGCACGTGGTCTCCGAGTTCACCCGGCTCAGCCTCTTCGAGGACGACCGCCTCCCGTACCCCGGGCGGACCGAGCCGAAGCTCGTCAACGTGGTACGTGATCTCCGCACCTCACCGGAGGACATGTGGCGCGAGTTCGACCACAAGGTTCGCAAGAACGTGGGCAAGGCGAGACGACTCGGCGTCACGATCGAGATCGACGAGACCGGCGCGCGCCTCGATGACTTCCTGCGGATCTACCAGGACACCATGGACCGTCGCCACGCCGGCACCAGCTACTACTTCCCGCGACAGTTCTTCCAGACCATCCTCGACGAACTACCCGGACACTTCACCTTCTTCCACGCCCTGCACGACGGGCGCGTCGTCTCCACCGAGCTGGTGCTCGTCTCCGCCCGGACGCTGTTCTCCTATCTGGGCGGGACCCAGCGGTCCGCGTTCGACCTGCGCCCCAACGACCTGCTGAAGTTCGAGGTCATCCGGTGGGGGCAGGAGCACGGGAAGCGGCACTTCGTCCTGGGCGGCGGGTACGCGGCCGACGACGGCATCTTCCGCTACAAGCGCGCCTTCGCCCCGCACGGCCTGCTCCCCTACTCGGTCGGCACGAGAGTCTTCGACGAGCCGACGTACGACCGGCTGGTGGACGCACACCGGCGGCAGGGACGGCACCGGCTGCCGGGGTGGGAACCGGACCCCGACTTCTTTCCGGCGTACCGGCAGGAGCTGCCCGGGGCACCCCGATGAGCCGGGCGGACCGCTGGGAGGTCGGTTCCGCGTTTCCGTTGATGCTGCCGAGCGGTGACGGTGGCGTCCACCTGCCGGAGCCCGTCCGGCTCTTCGGGTCCGGACGGCAGGCGTTGCGGGCGCTCATCGAATTCGGCCGCCGGGAACACGGGTGGGAGACCGTACACGTTCCGGCCTACTACAGCCCCTCGGTGGTCGCCGGTCTGCTCGACCTGGCACCCGTGCGGCGGTACGACACCGGGCCGCTGGGTCCGCACGCCCGACCGGACGCCGGGCCCGCGGACGCCGTGATCACCGTCTCGTACTTCGGCGAGCCGCCCGTGCTGCCGGCGACCCCGGCCACCTTGATCGTCGACGTGACGCACGACCCGGTCGCGCCCTGGCTCGACCGGGCGCGGGCCGACTACGTGTTCGCGTCGCTGCACAAGACCCTGCCGCTGCCCGACGGGGGAATGCTCTGGTCGGGCAACGGACACCCGCTGCCCGACGCCGTACCCCCGACCGAGGGCCACCTCGCCACGGTCAGCCGGATCCTCGGCGCGATGTGCCTGAAGTCGGCCTACCTGGCGGGCGCCCCGGTCGCGAAGGAGCAGTACCTGCCGCTATACGCCACCGGCGACGCGGGGTTGCGGTCGACCGCGGTGAGCGGCATCTCGGAGTACTCCCGGGAAGCACTGCGCATCCTTCCGGCCGGGGAGCTGCGGCGCCGCCGGATCGCGAACGCCGCCGAACTGGCCGCCGCGTTGTCGGCCCTTCCCGGCGTGGTGGTGCACCGCCGCACCTTCGGCGTGGTCCTGGAGTTCGACTCGCCGGAGCGACGCGAGGCCGTCCGGCACGGGCTGGTCGCCCGGAACATCTACCCGGCGGTGCTGTGGGATCTCGGTCCGGAGCAGGCGGCGCCGCACCACGTCGACTTCTCCCGCCGCATGCTGCACCTACACACTGACGTGCGATGGAGCGGCGACGACATGCGGCGGGTTGCCGCCGTCCTGCGCGAGTTGTGCCCTGGTGCGGCAACCTCGGGTGCCGCGTCAGCCGACGACCAGCTCGCGCCGCTCGGTCACGGTTAACCGCCTACGCCCCGAATGTGCGATTCTTTCGGATCCCGTGCGGGCTCTGCCTGATTCATAACTAAAGTCTTCTTCGCGTAGATCATTCGCCTTCATGGAGGTACTGATGAGCGCGGAGAAGGCGTGACCATGCCAGGCCATCCGTACGACCGGCCGAAGCAGCTCCTCGACGTCGTCGTCGCGGGCCTCGCCCTGGTGGTTCTCTCCCCGGTACTGCTCGCCGTGGCCGTGTTGGTCGCGGTGGGGCTGGGCCGTCCGGTCCTCTTCCGGCAGACCCGGCCGGGACTGCACGGCCGACTCTTCGAACTGCGGAAGTTCCGGACGATGAAGCCGATGGGGCCGGGCCTGGTCAGCGACGGCGATCGGCTGACCGGCCTGGGCAGGTGGTTGCGGGCGACCAGCCTGGACGAGCTGCCGACGCTCTGGAACGTCCTGCGCGGTGACATGAGCCTGGTGGGGCCGCGCCCGCTGCTGGTGCGCTACCTCGACCGGTACACGCCGGAGCAGGCACGCCGCCACGAGGTACGGCCGGGCGTCACCGGCCTCGCTCAGGTACGGGGCCGCAACAGCCTGAGCTGGGAGGAGAAGTTCGCCTACGACGTCCGTTACGTCGACACCCGGTGCCTTCGGCTGGACCTGCGGATTCTCGCGGAGACGGTGGTCCGGGTCCTCCGCCGCGAGGGCGTCTCGGCCGACTGTCATGCCACCGCCCCGGAGTTCCTCGGGTCCGGACGGTCGGCCGGCCACCTCGACTCCGCACCGCAGGCATGACGGCGCCCATACCCCCTCTTTTGGTGGCTTTACCTGCTGACCACCCCATTCCCGGTAACAAGACGCGGAGCCGACGCTACGGTCAGTAACAGCCGAACCCGAATTTTCCTCGCTTTTACCCACGACCGTGATGACCAGCATCGAGGACGCAGAGGGAGCAGCCATGGCGCTGATCGACACCGCACCTCCACGAGCGCCGCAAACGGCTCGTAAGGTCCCGGGCCCACGGTCCGCGGGCCTCTTCCCCGCCGACTGCCTCGCCTGGGTGGGCGGTCTGACCACAGCCGCATGGGCGCGATACGAGTTCGATCTGACGGTCGGGCAGTTCCTGCGAGCGGTCCAGGTCGGCCTGGC
>JBARAE010000932.1:0-3210 GCA_049791715.1 Micromonospora sp. | reverse complement strand
CCCCGGGACGGCGCGTGGCCGATGATGCGGCCAGTGCCGATGGCATGGGGGAACGCGCCGTCCCGGGACCGTCCGCCGACCCGATGACCAGCGAGAGCGAGGAGGCTGCCGTGACGAAGGCGCCGCTGGTGGAGGCCCCCGCCGACACGGTGGCCGGCGAGGTGGTCCTGCGCCTCACCGACGTGGTGAAGACCTTCCCCGGCGTACGCGCGCTGGACGGGGTGCAGCTGGAGGTGCGCGCCGGCGAGGTGCACTGCCTGCTCGGGCAGAACGGCGCCGGCAAGTCCACCCTGATCAAGGTGCTCTCCGGGGTGCACCGCCCGGATTCCGGTGAGGTGCAGTGGCGCGGCGAGCCGGCCACCTTCGCCAACCCGCAGGCCGCGATGCGGGCCGGCATCGCCACCATCTACCAGGAGCTCGACCTGGTCGAGGACCTCTCCGTCGCGGAGAACGCGTTCCTGGGCCACGAGCCGCGCCGGTTCGGCTTCGTCCGTCGCGGCCACATGGCCCGGCGGACCCGGGAGATCCTCGGCCGGCTCGGGCATCCCGAGATCCCACCGGGACGGATGGTCCGGGCGCTGCCCGCCGCCGGCAAGCAGGTCGTCAGCATGGCCCGGGCGCTGTCCCACGAGGCCCGACTGATCATCATGGACGAGCCGAGCGCGGTGCTGGCCCACGACGAGGTGGGCAACCTGTTCCGGATCATCCGCGAGCTCACCGCGCAGGGCATCGCCGTCATCTACATCTCCCACCGGATGGAGGAGATCCGCGAGATCGGCGACCGGGTGACCGTACTCAAGGACGGCCGGACCACGGCGGCGAACCTGCCGGCGCGCGAGACCCCGACCCGCGACCTGGTCTCCCGGATGACCGGGCGGACGATCGAGTACGTCTTCCCGGACCGCCCGGCCGACGACCCCGCCGGCACGGAGCTGCTGCAGGTGGAGGGGCTGACCCGGACCGGCGAGTTCGCCGACGTCTCGCTCAGCGTGCGGGCCGGCGAGATCGTCGGCATCGCCGGACTCGTCGGCTCCGGCCGGTCGGAGCTGCTGGAGACGATCTACGGCGCCCGCCGCCCGCAGGCCGGCACGGTGCGGATTGCCGGGCGCGCCCTGCGGCCCGGCAGCGTCGGCGCGGCGGTGAAGGCCGGCATGGGGATGGCCCCGGAGGAGCGGAAGAGTCAGGCGCTGCTCCTCGGCGAGCCCATCTACCGCAACGTCACCCTGGCCACCTTCGGCCGGTACGCCCGCCTGGGCTTCACCGACGCCGGGCGGGAGCGGGCCGAGGCGGACCGGATCGCCGACTCCCTGGAGCTGCGGCCCCGGGACGTCCGCCCGGCCGGTGCGCACCCTCTCCGGCGGCAACCAGCAGAAGGTGGTGGTCGGGCGCTGGCTGCTCGGCGACACCCGGCTGCTGCTGCTGGACGAACCGACCCGGGGCGTGGACGTCGGCGCCCGGGCCGAGCTGTACCAGGTCATCCGCTCGCTGGCCGCGCAGGGCGTCGGGGTGCTGCTGGTCTCCAGCGAGGTGCCCGAGGTGCTCGGCCTGGCCGACCGGGTGCTGGTGATGCGGGAGGGCCGGGTGGTCCGCGAGGCTCCGGCCGGCGAACTCGACGAGAACAGCGTGCTCGACCTCGTCATGGCGGGGTCCCTCATGGAAGGTGCGCCAGCATGACCGAGCTCAGCGCGCAGATCGACGTGTGGACGGAGGCGACGGCATGAGTGAGATGACCCCGACCGCCACGCCCGAACGGGCGGCGGGCCTGCCGGCGCAGTCACCGCCGGTCGACCCGGCCGAGACCGCCGCCGCGCAGACGAAGTCCGGTGCGCCGGGCCGGCTGTCCTGGTGGAGCGGCGACGGCGGCGAGGGCGCCAAGCGCAACCTGGGCCTGCTCGCCACCCTGGTGGTGCTCGTCGTCATCGGCATCCTCACCCGGCCGGACCTCTACGGGAACGCGAGCTGGGTGTGGGGCAACACGCTCACCATCCTCAAGCTCGCCTCCGTGGTCGGCGTGGTCACCGTCGGCATGACGTTCGTGATCATCGGCGGCGGCATCGACCTCTCGGTCGGCGCGATCGTCGCGCTGGCCGGCGTCTGGTGCACCACGGTGGCCACCCAGAGCTACGGCGCCGGCGGCATGATCTTCAGCGCGCTCACCGTCGGGCTGGCCGTCGGCGTGGTCAACGGCCTGCTCATCTCGTACGGGCGGCTGGTGCCGTTCATCGCCACGCTGGCCATGATGGTCGCCGCCCGGGGCCTCGCCGCCGAGATCTCCGACAAACAGACCCAGGTCTCCAACAACCAGTTCATCAACGGCATCGCCAGCACGAACGTGCTCGGCATCCCGCTGCTGGTCTACATCCTCGCCGCGGTGGTCGCCGCGGGCTGGGTGCTGCTCAACCGGACCACCTTCGGCCGCCGTACCGTCGCGGTCGGCGGCAACCCGGAGGCCGCCCGGCTGGCCGGCATCAACGTCCGTCGGCACACGCTGCTGCTCTACGCGCTCTCCGGCCTCTGCTGCGGCATCGCCGCAGTCATGCTGACCGCGCAGGCCACCTCCGCCCAGGCGGCGATGGCCAACCTCTACGAGCTGGACGCGATCGCCGCCGCGATCATCGGCGGCACGCTGCTCAGCGGCGGGCGGGGCACCATCATCGGTTCCCTGCTCGGGGTGGTCATCTTCTCCACCATCACCAACCTCTTCGCCATCAACGGCCTCTCCACCGAGGCCCAGAACATGGTCAAGGGCGGCATCATCGTCGCCGCCGTCCTGGTCCAGCAGGTGCAGTTCGGCAGTCTCAAGCAGTTCCTCGCCCGGAACCGGGCCACCACCCCCTGACCCATCGAAACACCGGCGGCCACCTCGACAGCGACGGTGGCCGGGATCAGCACACCCTTTTTCACCGCACCACCTCATTCAGGAGGTCGTCATGACCCAGCACAGTCGCGACCTGTCGCGCCGCCGGCTGCTGTTCGGCGGGGCCGCGCTCTCCGCCGGCGTGGTCCTCGCCGGCTGCACCAGCAACGAGCAGACCCCGACCGCCGCGCAGACCAAGGCGGCCGCGACCGGCGGCAACAGCGAGCCGGGCAAGAAGGTGACCATCGGCTTCTCCGCCCCGGCCGCCGACCACGGCTGGATCGCCGCCATCACCAACAACGCCAAGGCGCAGGCCGCCGCGTACTCCGACGTGGAGTTCACGTCGGTGGAGG
>JBARAE010000931.1:0-6346 GCA_049791715.1 Micromonospora sp. | reverse complement strand
GGCCACCTCCACCACCCGTACGCCCTCGGCGAGCAGGGCGGTGCCGGTGGCGATGGCGGCGGCGGTGTCGGTGCCGCGGATGACCGCCAGCAGGCGGGTGGCGGCGAGTTCGGCGCTGAGGTCGAGGGTCATGGTCACCATTCCGCGTAGGAGCCGTCCCGGTGCCGCCACATCGGGCTGCGCCAGGCGTGGCCGCGCTTGTCGGCGGCGCGTACCGCCTGCTCGTCGATCTCGATGCCCAGGCCGGGCGCGGTGAGCCGCTCGACGTACCCGTCCACGAAGGTCAGTGGGGTCTTGTCGAGGCAGTAGTCGAGCACCTCGCCGCCGAGGTTGTAGTGGATGCCGATGCTCTGCTCCTGGATCAGGTAGTTCGGCGTGGCGAAGCCGACCTGCAGGCAGGCCGCCAGGGCGATCGGCCCGAGCGGGCAGTGCGGGGCGAGGTGCACGCCGTACACCTCGGCCAGCGCGGCGATCTTCCGTACCTCGGTGATGCCGCCGGCATGCGAGAGGTCCGGCTGGGCGACCGCGATGCCGGCCTGGAGGACGGGCAGGAACTCCTGCCGGCTGTAGAGCCGCTCCCCCGTCGAGACCGGGGTGGTGGTGGACCGGACGAACTCCCCGATGAGGTGCGAGTTCTCCGGTACGACCGGCTCCTCGAGGAAGAACGGCCGGAACGGTTCCAGCAGCGGCGCGACCCGCTTGGCGGTGGCGAGGGTGAACCGGCCGTGGAAGTCGACCGCGACGTCCCGGTCGTCGCCGAGCACCTCGCGGGCGGCGGCCACCCGGGCCACCACCCCGTCGAGCTCGGCGACCGAGGCCACCGCACTCATCTTCCCGGAGGCGTTCATCTTGACCGCGGTCAGCCCGGCCTCGACCTGGGCGGCGATGTGGTCGCGGACCTCGTTGGGCTCGTCGCCGCCGACCCAGCCGTAGACCCGGATCCGGTCCCGGACCGGGCCTCCGAGGAGCTGGTGCACGGGGGCCCCGAAGTGCTTGCCGGCGATGTCCCAGAGCGCCTGGTCGAGCCCGGAGACGGCGCTGGCCAGAATGGGGCCGCCCCGGTAGAAGGAACCCTTGGTCATCACCTGCCAGTGGTCCTCGATCCGCAGCGCGTCCTGGCCGATCAGCAGCTCGGCGAGCTGCTCGACGGCGGTCCGGACGGTTTCCGAGCGCCCCTCGCAGGTGGCCTCCCCCCACCCGACGATGCCGGAGGTGGTCTCGACGCGGACGAAGAGCCAGCGGGGTGCGACGAGGAAGGTTTCGATCCGCTCGATGGTGGTCATGCTCAGCCCTTCGTCGCGCCGGCGGTGAGCCCGGAGACCACGTACTTCTGCACGAACAGCGCGATCAGCATGATCGGCAGGGTGACCACGGTGGCCGCGGCCATGAGACCGCCCCAGTCGATGCTGGCGTAGCCGACGAAGTCGAAGATCGCCACCGGCAGCGTCTTGGTGTTCGCGCCGGAGAGCACCAGGGCGAACATGAAGTTGTTCCAGGAGAAGATGAAGGACAGGATGCCGGCCGTCGCGATGCCCGGCACGGACAGCGGCAGGGTGATCCGGCGGAACGCGCCGATGTGGGTCAGGCCGTCGACCAGCGCCGCCTCTTCCAGCTCCTCCGGCAGGCCGTCGAAGAAGCCCATCATGATGTAGACGATCAGCGGCAGCGACACGAACATGTGGCTGAGGATCAGCACCCCGAAGCCGCCGACCATCTTCAGGTTCGAGAAGACGTAGTACCAGGGCACCAGCAGCGAGACGCCCGGGATCACCCGGGCCATCAGCACGACCAGCGCCGACTTCCTCATGTTGAACCGGCTCATCGAGTAGGCCGCCGGCACACCGAGGATCAGCGACAGCACGGTGGCGGCGAACGCGACCCAGAGGCTGTTGCCGATGAACTGCACGTAGTGCGCCTGCTTGAGGACGTTCGCGTAGTTCTCCACGGTGGGCGAGAAGACCACGGCCTTGCCCGTGTCGTAGATGTCGACGTTGGTCTTGAACGACGCGGCGATCATCCAGAGCAGCGGTGCGATCAGCGCCAGCACCACCACGACGAGCGCGATCACCCGGAACACCTTGTACGGGGTACGAGGCTTCATCGCTTGGCCTCCTTGCGCCGGGCGGTCAGGGCCCACATCGACCCGATGATGATCAGGAAGAACAGGATGAGCACGGTGGAGGAGACGCCGTACTCGTTGTAGTCGAAGCTGAGGCCGTAGGCATACACGTTGAGGGTCTCCACCTCGTGGAAGGAACCGCCGCCGCGCCCCTTGGTGGCATAGAGGATGTCGAAGGTCTTCAGCGCGTCGATGCCGCGCAGCAGGATCGCCACGATGACCGTGGGCATCACCAGCGGCAGCGTGACGTGCCGGAACCGCTGCCAGCTGCTGGCGCCGTCGATCATGGCGGCCTCCTGCGGCTCGTCGGAGAGCGACGTGAGGCCGGCGAGCAGGATCAGCACCACCATCGGCGTCCACTGCCAGACGTCGATGAAGATGGTGGTGGGCAGCGCGGAGTGCTGGCCGGCGAGCCACGGCTGGGGGCCGATGCCGATCCAGCCGAGCATCTGGTTGGCCAGGCCGATGTTCGGGTCGAAGATGAGCCGCCACATCATGCCGACCGCGACCGGGGTGGCGACCAGCGGCATCAGGATCGCGACCCGGACCCACTTCTCGCCGCGGAACGGCCGCCACAGCAGCAGCGCGATCGCCATGCCGAGGACGACCTCGAAGAGCAGCGCGACGAGGGTGAAGGTGGCGGTCCGCCCGACGGCCGGCCAGAACCGGTCGGTGTCGGTCAGCACGTCGATGTAGTTGCGGAAGCCGATGAACTCGCTCTCGGCGCGGACGGAGCCCTCGGCGTCGGTGAGGCTGAGGTAGCCGGTCCAGGCCAGCGGGAAGATGATCAGCACCGCGACGAAGACCATCGCCGGCGTCGCGAACAGCCACTTGCGGTGGTCGTTGGCCCAGCGCGCCCAGCCGGGCGTGTCGGGCATCGCCGAGGCGCCGCCGGGCGCTCGGGTGGGAGTGGTCACTGTTGCCATGGGATCTCCGGGGTGGGCGGGCCGGACGGGGTGACGGGGTGGTGGAGCCGTCCGGCTACACCACCCCGCGTTCGGCTTACTTGGCCTCGTCGTCCAGGAACTTCTGGAACGCCTCGTTGGCCGTGTCGGCGGCGGCCGCCGGGTCCTTGCCGGCGATCGCGTCGACGATCGGCTGGCCGACGATCTCGCGGGCCTCAGGCACCTTCACGACCAGCGGCCGGTCGTGGCCCACGCCCTCCTTGGTGCTGGCCGCGATGGTCTCGACCAGGTCCTTCGGGTAGGTCGCGGTGCCCTCCGGGTTGTTCCAGACGGAGGTACGGGCGCTCGGCACACCAGCCTTCTGCTGGGTGAGCGTCTGCTCCTTGCTGGTGGCCCACTCGATGAACTTCCAGGCGTTGCTCTTGTTCTTCGAGGCGTCGTTGATGCCGAGCGCCCACGACGGGATGTTGTACGGCTTCGAACCGGCCGGGCCGGCCGGGAACGGCGCGAAGCCCACCTTGTCGGCCACCTTGGACTTGGCCGGGTCGGTGGCGTTCTTGTAGAGCGAGTCGGCCTCGGTGTAGAAGGCGGCCTTGCCCTGGGTGAAGATGGCCATCGCCTCGGGCCAGCTCATGTCGGTGCTGACGTTGGCCGGGCCGCTGTCCTTGATCAGCCCACCGTAGTAGGCGTACGCCTGCTTGGCGGCGTCGCTGTTGACCGCGGACTTGCCGCTGCCGTCGACGAAGTCACCGCCGAAGCTGTAGAGGAAGCTGGAGAACTGGGTGACCGCCGGCGACTTGCCGGTACGCGCCACGAAGCCGGCGACACCGGGGTCCGCGGCCTTGATCTTGGCGGCCGCGGCCTTGAGCTCGTCGAGGGTCTTCGGCGGGGCGCTCAGACCGGCCTTGGCGAGCAGGTCCTTGCGGTAGTAGAGGACCTCCTGCTCGGTGATGATCGGCACGCCGACCGGCTTGTCCTTGTACGAGGTGGCCTCGACCGGGCCGGCCTGGAAGTCACTGAAGTCCCAGTCCTTGTTGGACTTCACCTGGTCCGACAGGTCGGCGAGGTACTTGTTCTTGGCGAACAGCTTCCCCTCCTGGAGGGGCCGGTACATCATCACGTCGATGTCGCCGGAGCCGGCGTTCAGCTTGACGTTGTACTGGTCGGACAGCTGGTCCTCGCCGAGCTGGGTGATCTCGACCTTGAGGCCGGTCTGCTTCTCGAACTCCGGCAGAGCCTGCTTGATGTTCTCCGTCCAGACGTGGTTCGCGAGGGTCACGCGGACGGTCTTGGAAGCGCTGCTCTCGTCGTCGCCACCGCCGCCGCAGGCGGACAGGCCCATGGCGACAACCACAGCCAGAGAAGTACCGAGTATCGATCGACGCTTCACGTCCATCTCTCCTTCAGTCGTGGCCGCCGCCCCGGGGGAAGAGCGCCACACCGTTGTAACGTCTGCTTAACGCCAGGATGCTAGGACTAAAAAGCGGATTTATTCAAGGCCTGATCTCTAACTGATATGCTCCGACGCGTGGATCAGTCCTCTCCAGGGGTCGCACCCGCCCAGCACGCCCCTGCCGAGGCCGGGCTGCACGCCCGCGTTCTCGATCACCTCGGCACCGCCATCTGTGGCGGTGAGGTGGCCGGCGGATCGGTCCTGAACATCGACGACCTCGTCGAGCGGTACGCCGTCTCCCGCTCGGTGATCCGCGAGGTCCTCCGGGTGCTCGCGTCGATGGGCTTCGTCGAGACCCGCCGGCGGGTCGGCGTCATGATCCGGCCCCCGGAGGCGTGGAACGTCTTCGATCCGCAGGTGATCCGCTGGCGGCTCGCCTCGGCCGGCCGGATGGCGCAGATGCGCTCCATCACCGAGCTGCGGACCGCGATCGAGCCGCACGCCGCCTGGCTGGCCGCCGGCCGCGTCGACCACGACGAGGCGAGCGAGCTCGTCGGGTTGGCGGCCAAGATGTGGGCCGCCGGCAAGGCCGGCGACGAGGCCCGCTTCCTCAGCCTGGACATCGAGTTCCACCGCCGAGTGCTGGTCGCGTCCGGCAACGAGATGTTCGTGAAGCTCCAGGAACTGGTCGCTGAGGTGCTGACCGGCCGACACCACTACCACCTGATGCCGCACCACCCGGACGAGGCGGCCCTCCAGCTGCACGCGGACGTGGCCCAGGCGATCCAGCGGCGCGACGGCGAGCGCGCGCGGCAGGCCATGGTGCGGATCATGGAGCAGGCGTTCGACGAGATGAAGTCGATGTGGGAGCAGACCGCCGACCTCCGCTAGGGCCGGTCCGGAGTGGTGATCATGGGCCGGGAAAAGGGTTGCAGGCGACGATGATCGGGCTGGTAGCTTGCAGGCGGCCGTGACGCCGCCCGAGGAGGTGAGACCCATGAACGCTGTATCGACGTGGGTGCTCCCCCTTCCCGTCACGGTCGGGCGATTGACGTAGGTGTCGCCGGGAGCGCCTCGACAACAAGGCACTCCCGAAAGGCAACACCTATGCACCCTCTTCAGTTCACTGCCCAGTCGTCGTCGAACGGCATGGTCGAGCGGGACTTCACCGTGGGCGACGTCCCCGGAGTTCTCTGGTCGCCGGCTTCCGGCGCCGATCGCGCGCCCCTGGTCCTGATGGGGCACGGCGGTGGCAACCACAAGAAGCACCCGGCGATGTCCGGCCGGGCCCACCTCCTCGTCACCGGCTGCGGCTTCCACGTCGCCGTCATCGACGCGCCCGGTCACGGCGACCGGCCGCGCACGGCGCACGACGAGCAGGAGATCGCCGCGCTGTACCGGGCGAGGGCGGCGGGCGATCCTGAAGGCCCGATCGTCGTCCGCTACAACGCCCACCTGGCGGAGCTCGCCGTGCCCGAGTGGCGGGCGACCCTGGGCGCCCTCCAGGAGCTTCCGGAGATCGGCGTCGACGGGCCGGTCGGCTACTTCGGTCTGAACATGGGCACTGCGATCGGCGTGCCGCTGGTGGCGGCCGAACCCCGGATCACGGCCGCGGTCTTCGGCCAGCACTGGCCCGATGTCCTGGCCCAGGCGGCGAAGCAGATCACCATCCCGATCGAGTTCGATCTGCAATGGGATGACGAGCACATCTCTCGGGACGAGGGTCTCGCGCTGTTCGACGCCTTCGCCTCGAAGGAGAAGTCGCTGCACGTGAACTCGGGCAGGCACAAGGAGCTGCCCCGGTTCGAGGCGCACAGCGCGGTCCGGTTCTTCGCCCGGCACCTCGGCGGAGCGGTCACCGCGCCGGCGTGACGTGCGCGGTTGCGGCGTCCGGCTCGCCAGCCGGGCACCGCGACCACGGCCGCGGGC
>JBARAE010000930.1:0-1637 GCA_049791715.1 Micromonospora sp. | reverse complement strand
GCCGGCGGTCTTCGCGCCGCTGCCGGACCGCCCGGACGTGTTCCGGACGGTGTCCGGCCGCGAGGTGGGGGAGCTGCTGCGGCTGACCCGGGACGAGCGCGGTGTGGTGGTCCGGATGCACTGGGCGACGTACCGCTTCACCCGGGCGCAGGAGACCTTTGACGGGTACGACTTCCGCACCGGCAGTTGATCTGCCGCCCAGGAAATGGGCGAGGTGCGTCCGGTGTTGACCCGATACGATGGGTAGAACGTCCGTACGCCGCGCCAGCAGGGCCGGCGCCGAGATCGGAAGCAGGTGGCGCAGGGCCCGACGGCCCGACCTATGACCGGCACCCCACCTCCCGGCCCGCCCCAGGTGCAGACCAGGATCACGGTCCCCGACTCGAAGATCATGGTCAACCTGCTCGGCGCGGGCGACGAGATCCTGCGACTCGTCGAACGCTCGGTCAACAGTGACGTCCACGTGCGTGGCAACGAGATCACCATCACCGGCGCCCCCGCGGACAACGCCCTCGCCGAGCGTCTCTTCAGTGAGCTGCTCGAACTCATCGAGAAAGGCGAGACCCTGACCACTGACGCCGTCCGGCGTACCGTCGGCATGCTCGAGCAGGGCAGCGCCGAGCGGCCCGCCGAGGTCCTGACGCTCAACATCCTCTCGCGGCGCGGGCGCACCATCCGTCCCAAGACGCTCGGCCAGAAGCGCTACGTCGACGCGATCGACGCGCACACCATCGTCTTCGGCATCGGCCCCGCCGGTACCGGTAAGACCTACCTGGCCATGGCGAAGGCCGTCCAGGCCCTGCAGGCCAAGCAGGTCAACCGGATCATCCTCACCCGGCCCGCGGTCGAGGCGGGGGAGCGGCTGGGCTTCCTGCCCGGCACGCTGAACGAGAAGATCGACCCCTACCTGCGCCCGCTGTACGACGCGCTGCACGACATGCTCGACCCGGAGTCCATCCCGAAGCTGATGGCCGCCGGCACGATCGAGGTGGCGCCGCTGGCGTACATGCGGGGCCGCACCCTGAACGACGCGTTCATCATCCTCGACGAGGCGCAGAACACCACGCCCGAGCAGATGAAGATGTTCCTCACCCGGCTCGGCTTCGGTTCCAAGATCGTCGTCACCGGTGACGTCACTCAGGTGGACCTCCCCGGCGGCACGACCAGCGGCCTGCGGGTGGTCCGGGACATCCTCAGCAACGTCGAGGACGTCCACTTCGCCCAGCTCTCCAGCTCTGACGTGGTCCGCCACAAGCTGGTGGGGGAGATCGTCGACGCGTACGCCCGCTGGGACGCCGAGCGGGAGAACCAGCAGGCGCAGAGCGTGCACGCCGTGCCGGGGCGGACCGCCCAGGGCGGCCGGGCCGGCCGGCGCCGCTAATCCATCAAGGGAAGACAGTTGTCCATCGAGATCGCCAACGAGTCCGGTATCGAGGTCGACACCGACGCCGTGCTCGCCGTCGCCCGGCACGCCCTCGACGAGATGGGGGTCAACCCCCTCGCCGAGCTCTCCGTGCTGCTGGTCGACATCGACTACATGTCCGAGCTGAACCATCGCTGGATGGGCGGCGACGGACCGACCGACGTGCTCGCCTTCCCCATGGACGAGGGCAGCGTCGACCACGGCCCGGGCGAGA
>JBARAE010000929.1:0-6760 GCA_049791715.1 Micromonospora sp. | reverse complement strand
GTCCCCCTCCCCGCGGCGCAGCGCGCGCAGCGGCCGGGGCACCCGCTCCGGCGGTTCCGAATCGGCGCGCGGCGGCAGGCGCAGAGAGATCACCATGCCGATCAGGAAGATCACCGAGGCCACCCGGAGCGGCCACTGCGCCCCCAGCCAGAAGGCGGCGACCCCGATCGGGGCGACGAGCGCGCCGGCCACCGTGCCGTAGACGCTGGCCCGAGCGCCGGCCTGGGACAGCCCGAGCCCTTCGGGCAGCAGCCGGGGCACGGCCGCCGAGCGCGCCACTCCGTACGCGCGGGAGAGGGCGAGCACCCCGAATGCGGCCGGGTACAGGCCGAAGCCGCCGATGTAGTCGGAGATCAACCAGGCCAGGAAGGCGCGGCCGAGCATGGTGGCCGCCAAGGCGTACCGGCGGCCGTGGCGAAAGTGGTCGAGCAACGGCCCCACCACGGGCGCCAGCATCGCGAACGGCACCATGGTGACGAGCAGGTACAGCGCGACCTTGTTGCGGGCCTCGCCGAGCGGCACGTTGAAGAAGATCGTCCCGGCCAGGCCGATCGCGATCAAGGTGTCCCCGGCGCAGGAGAGAGCGTGCAGGTCGAACAGGCGGACCATGCCGAGCTCGTTGCCGGCGCTGCGGGCCCGGGCCATCCCGGCCCGTCGCGTCATCCAGCGCCCGCTGCTGACCGAGCCGCGAAGGAGCAGGCGGGTGGCGCGGATGCCCGTACCGACGGTCCGCCCGAGGACGGACCGCCCGGAGCGGGAGGACAGCGGCATGTCTTCCATCCTCGCCCATCTGATCGAGGCGTGCCGCACCACCCGGGGAGAACGACTCCGGGGAGTGCCTGTCAGTCGACCCCGGGCATGGGGAACAATGGGCGGGTGACCAGGCCCGCCTCCGCCCGCGCCGCCCGTCTCGACCAGGTCTGCGCCGCCGCCGTCGAGGTGGCCCGCGCCGGCATCACCGAGGTGGACCCCGCCGACGTCGGCGACCACCTGCAGGCCGTCGCCGAGGGCGACCGGCTGGTCACCCACTACTTCGAGTGCCGGATGGCCGGCTACCGCGGCTGGCGCTGGGCCGTCACCGTCACCCGGGTGCCGCGCAGCCGCACCGTCACGGTCTGCGAGACCGTGCTGCTCCCCGGCGCGGACGCGCTGATGGCCCCCGGCTGGGTGCCGTGGCAGGAGCGGCTCAAGCCGGGTGACCTCGGCCCCGGCGACCTGCTGCCCACCCCGCCGGACGACGAGCGGCTCGCCCCCGGCTACGTGCTCTCCGACGACCCGGCGGTGGAGGAAACCGCGTGGGAGCTGGGTCTCGGCCGCCCCCGGGTGCTGTCCCGGGAGGGTCGCTCCGAGGCCGCCCAGCGCTGGTACGACGGCGACCACGGCCCCTCCGCCGCGATCTCGGTGGCCGCGCCGGCCGCCGCCCGCTGCGGCACCTGCGGCTTCTATCTGCCGCTGGCCGGTGCGATGAGGCAGGCCTTCGGCGCCTGCGGCAACTTCTACGCCCCGGACGACGGCCGGGTGGTGAGCGCCGACCACGGCTGCGGTGCCCACTCGGAGACGCTGGTGGAGACGCCCGAGACGCCGGTCGACGAGCTGCCCACCATCTACGACGACAGCGCGGTCGAGGCCATGTCGGTCAGCCGGGCCCACGGTTCGGTGGAAGCGGCCGAGCCGGCCGAGCCGTACGGCCACCCCTGACGGCCGGGGCCACCGGCCCCGCAATCAGGTCAGCGGCGAGCGGCTTGCTACGCGGCGGCGGCGCCGGTTCGCGTCGTGCCGCATCATCACGGCCAGCCCGGGAAAGCCCCAGAGGAACCCGGCCAGGCAGGTCCAGAGCCAGTTCTGGTGCCCGTGCTCGGTGAGCCACCCGCGGAAGAAGATCAGCAGTACCAGCCCGACCACCGCCCAGGCGATCAGCCCGGCGACGGCGAAGGGCACCATCGGCGGATCGAGCGGCTCGGGCCGCGGCGGTTGCTCCTTGGGCACCGGCAAAGCGTACGCGGTCGTCTTTCCCCGGCCGCCAGTGATCTGGGACGATGCGCGCGACATCTCGGAAGATCACCTGCGAGGGACCTGATGGCCATTGCGCCGCCGGACAACGGCACTCCGCCCGATCCCGCTCACGCCCGCACCCCGTTCGACCGCTTCTTCGAGATCTCCGCCCGCGGTTCGACGATGAGCCGCGAGGTACGGGGCGGTCTGGCGACCTTCTTCACGATGGCGTACATCGTGGTGCTCAACCCGCTCATCCTCGGCAGCGCCGTCGACGGTGACGGCAGGAAGCTCTCGATCCCCGCGCTCGCCGCCGCCACCGCGCTGGTGGCCGGTCTGATGACCATCCTGATGGGAGTCGTCGGACGGTTCCCGCTGGCGCTCGCCGCCGGCCTCGGCGTGAACGCGCTGGTCGCGTTCGAGATCGCACCGGAGATGACCTGGGCGGACGCCATGGGTCTGGTGGTGATCGAGGGCGTGCTCATCGCGATCCTCGTCCTCACCGGCCTGCGTACCGCGGTGTTCCGGTCGGTGCCGACCCAGCTGAAGACCGCGATCGGCGTCGGTATCGGTCTCTTCCTCACCCTCATCGGCCTGGTCGACGCGGGCTTCGTCCGGCGGGTGCCGGACATCGCGAACACCACGGTGCCGGTCGGCCTCGGCATCAACGGCAAGATCGTCAGCTGGCCGATGCTGGTGTTCGTGGTGGGCCTGCTGCTCACCATCGTGCTGGTGGTCCGGCGGGTACGCGGCGCGATCCTGATCGGCATCCTCACCTCCACGGTGCTCGCGATCATCGTGGAGGCGGTCGGTCACATCGGCCCGTCGTTCGTGAACGGCAAGCCCAACCCGAAGGGCTGGGCGTTGAACGTGCCCACCCTGCCGAAGAAGGTCGTCGACATCCCGGACCTGTCCCTGCTCGGCAACTTCAACGTGCTGGACTCCTGGGCCCGGGTCGGCTGGCTGGTCCCGCTGATGTTCGTCTTCACGCTGTTGATCACGGACTTCTTCGACACGATGGGCACGATGGTGGCCATCGGTCAGGAGGGGGAGATGCTCGACGAGCGCGGCACCCCGCCGAAGACCAGGGAGATCCTGCTGGTCGACTCGATCGCCGCGGCGGCGGGTGGCGCGGCGAGCGTCTCCAGCAACACGTCGTACATCGAGAGCGCGGCCGGTGTCGCGGAGGGCGCCCGGACCGGCGTGGCCAACCTGGTCACCGGCGGCCTGTTCCTGCTGGCCATGTTCCTGGCGCCGCTGTCCGTGGTGGTGCCGTTCGAGGCGGCGTCGACGGCGCTGGTGGTGGTGGGCTTCCTGATGATGACCGCGGTGCGGACCATCGACTGGACCGACTACGAGATCGCCATCCCGGCGTTCCTCACGATCGTGCTGATGCCGTTCACCTACTCCATCTCGAACGGCATCGGCGCCGGCGTCATCACGTACGTGGTGGTGAAGCTGGTGAAGGGGAAGGCCCGCGAGGTCCACCCGCTGCTGTACGGGGTTGCGGCGCTGTTCATCCTGTACTTCCTGCGCGGGCCGATCGAGTCCGCGGTGCTGTAGTCCCCGGTCGGGGCCGGGGTGCCGAACCGGATACCCGGTCCCGACCAGGACAAACCTCCCGTGAGGCTGGTCATATCGCATGTCGTTAGCCAGGCTCATTAGTTAAGCTAACTACTGTGACGGAGCGGACGGTGACGGCGAAACGCGTGCCACCGGCGCAGCTGGCGCCCCAGCTGCGTGATGCGATCACCCGACTCAACCGGCGGGTCCGACAGGCCCGCCCGGTCGGCGACCTGACGGTCACCCAGCTCTCCGCGCTCACCAGCCTCAAGCTGGCGGGCGCGCTGACGCCCCGGGAACTGGCCGACATCGAGCGGGTGCAGCCACCGACGATGACCAAGATCGTCGCGAAGTTGGAGGACCGCGGCCTCGTGCAGCGCACCCCCCACCCGACCGACGGACGACAGGTCATCCTCGCGGCGACCGAGGGGGGACGGGCCGTGCTCGACCAGTTCGAGCGGGCCCGCAACTCGTGGCTGGCCGAGCGCCTGGCGGCGCTGACCGAGGAGGAACGCGACACGCTGCAGCGGGCCGCCGAGATCCTGCAGCAGATCGCTCGCGCCTGAGCCGCACCCGCGCCACCGGGTCCGCGCCGTCCGACGTCGATGACGCGTACGACCGCAAGGAGGCGCACCAAGAGTGCAGGCGAAGCTGAGCACGATGTTCCAGTCCCTACGAGTCCGCAACTACCGACTCTTCGCCACCGGACAGCTGATCAAACTGATCGGCGTCTGGATGATGTTCATCGCCCAGGACTGGCTCGTCCTCGAGCTCTCCCACAACTCGGCCACCGCGCTCGGCGTGGTCACCGCACTCCAGTTCACCCCCGTCCTGCTGCTCACGCTGCTCTCCGGCCGCCTCGCCGACCGGTACGACAAGCGGCTGCTGCTCTTCATCGCCAACGCCTTCTGGACGGTGCTGGCGCTGGTGATGAGCCTGCTGGTGATCACCGGTCTGGTGCAGCTCTGGCACGTCTTCGCGTTCGCCGCCCTGCTCGGCGTGGCCAACGCGGTGGAGACCCCGGTCCGGCAGGCGTTCGTCTCCGAACTCGTCGGCATGCCCCTGCTGCCCAACGCGCTCTCGCTCAACGCCGCCACCTTCAACTCGGCGCGGATCATCGGCCCCGCCGTCGCCGGTCTCGCCATCGCCGCCTTCGACGTCGGCCCCGTCTTCCTGTTCACCGCCCTCAGCTCGATCGCCCCGCTGGTCAACGTCGTCCGGATGCGGACGTCCGAGCTGCACCGCAAGGACCTCCCGCCGGCCGGCCAGCGCAACCAGGCGAAGGTGGTCGACGGGCTGCGCTACGTCTGGCGCCGGCCCGACCTGCTGCTGCCGATGGCGGTCATGTCGGTGATCGGCATGTCGCTGTTCAACTTCCAGCTCACCCTCGCCGCACTGGCCAAGACGGTCTTCCACACCGGGGCGGCCTCGTTCGGGCTGTTCTCCACCGCACTCGCCGCCGGCGCGCTGGCCGGGGCGCTCGCCGGCACCGGGCGGCGCAGCCGCCCCTCCGTCTGGCTGGTGCTCGGCGCGGCGGTCGGCTGCGCGACCTTCGGCACCCTGGTCGGCCTCGCTGGGGCGTACTGGCTGGTGGTGGCCCTGCTGCTGCCCACCGGGTTCTTCATGGTCTTCTTCGCCCAGGCCGCCAACCAGCGGGTGCAGCTCGGCGTCGACGCCGCCTTCCGCGGTCGGGTGATGGCGCTCTGGGTGCTGGTCTTCCTCGGCACCAACCCGGTCGGCGCGCCGATCATCGGCTGGGTCGCGGAGACCTTCGGCGCCGGGGCCAGCATCTGGATCGGCGGGCTGATCTCGTTGGCCACCGCGCTGCTCGCGCTGATCTGGCAGCTGCGCCGCTCGGGCGCCCGCCTGCGGCTCCGGGTGCTGCCCATGCCGCGCTTCTACGTCGTCTCACCCACCGCCGAGTGACGTCGCCGATCCGGCGGCCCCGCGCGCCGGATCGCCCGGGAAAGACCGGTTCCCGCAGAAGGGGGCCGGTCTTTCCGTGTTCCAGGCGGCCGGATGTGCGCAAACGGGTGGCGGGCGATCACGTTCAGCTCTAGCGTCGATGCGTGGGAGTCGGACGGGGCCTGCTGCTGATGCTGGCGATTCTCGCTGTGTGCTGCCTCCCCGCCCTCTTCGCCCTGATCTTCTGCGCCGACGAGATCCTCGACCGGGTGGTGTGCGGCTGGGCCGAGTGGCGGGAGCAACGGCGCGAACGGCGCACCATCGCGCGGCTGGACCGGGCCATCGAGGCGGACGCGCTCACCCGCGACATCGACCTCACCGCCCTGGACCGGGACGACCGACGCCCGCTGGAGCAGATCGCCGCGGACCTGCGGCGGCTCGGCGGCCACCGGCTCGCCGCCGCCGACCGTTCCGTCGTGTGGCACGGCGCGGTCATCGACGCGTACGACGAGCGGCTCCGGGCCGCCTGCCAGGCGCTGGACATCGCCCAGCACCTGTCCGAACTGGACGGTGTGGACCGGGAGATCGAACGGGTGCGGGTGGAGGGGCTACTGCACGCCGCCGGCGTCAGCCTGCCCGCCGCCCGGGCCGGTCACCGCCAGCGGCACCGCTGAACGGCGCACCGGCGGTGCGGCTCTTCGTGGCGGTCTACCCGCCTCGGCCGGCGGTCGAGGACCTGAGCGCGCAGGTGGCGCGGCTACGGGTCGGTGCCGCGCACGCCGCCGGGACCAACGTACGGCTGGCCGACCCGGCCAACGCCCACCTGACGCTCGCCTTCCTCGGCGAGGTCGAGGAGAGCCGGCTGGTGGACGTGGAGAGTGCGCTCGGCCTGGCCACCGAGACGTTCCGGGATGGCCGAAGCGGCTCACCGATGCTGCGCCTCGGCGGTGGGGGAAGCTTCGGGCGGGGCCGGTTCACCCTGCTCTGGGTGGACGTCCGAGGTGACGTCGAGGAGCTGGCCGTGCTGGCCCGCCTGATCCGTTTCGGCCTGCGGCGCGCCAAGCTGCCGCACGACGAGAAGAGCTTCCGCGCCCACCTCACCATCGCCCGGCCCGGTGACCGGATCGACCGCGCCGACATCATGGCGGACCGGGAGACCCTGCACGACTACCTCGGCCCGGAGTGGCCGGCGAAGGAGCTGGTGCTGGTCCGCAGCCACCAGGGGCCGCGTCCCACGTACGACCGCCTCGCCGCCTGGCCGACCTGACCCCTCGCCCCGCGCGATCCTGCAGGGCAAGAT
>JBARAE010000928.1:0-2112 GCA_049791715.1 Micromonospora sp. | reverse complement strand
GGCCGGGGCTACGCCTACCCGACCGCCCGCGAGGCGGCGCTGAAGCTGATGGAAACCTCGTACCTGCCGGCACTCGCCTTCTCCGGTGCCGACCTGTTGCACGGGCCGCTGGCGATGACCGGCCCGGACGTGCCGGTGCTCGCGGTGGTTGGCTCCGGGCCGGGCGGGCAGTCGATGTGCGAGGTGCTGCCCCGGCTCGGTGAGCGCGGCGCCGACCTGGTCGTGGTTGGCTCGGCGGAGGTCGGTTCGGCGGATCGGATGGCGGTCCCGGAGGTCGACGAGCGGTATGCGCCGCTGCTGGACATCCTGCCGTTGCAGCGGCTGGCGCTGGCGCTGGCGTTGGCCCGCGGCGAGGATCCGGACGCGCCGCGGGGGTTGAACAAGGTCACCACGACGCGGTAGGCCCGGCCGTGGCAGGCTTGCTCTCGTGTCCACGCTGCGTGACCTTGCCGAGGAGCACACCAGTCTCCGCCCGGTCGACATCGACCATTTGCACCGGGTCGCCGGCGACTGGCAACTCCTGTCCGACCTCTCCTTCGCCGACCTTCTGCTCTGGGTGCCGGTCGGATCCGACGAGACGTTCCTCTGCGTGGCCCAGGTCCGCCCGACGACCGCGCCGACCGTGTACCAGGACGACCAGGTGGGCCGGATCGTCAGCGGGCCCGAGGTCGCGCACCTGACGGTGGCGTACAGCCAGGGGCGGATCTGGCGGGAGGGTGACCCGGTCTGGTACGGCGACGTGCCGGCCCGGCACGAGGCGATCCCGGTGCGGCTGCGTACCGCCGAAGGGGAGGCCGGCGAGGTCATCGCGGTCGTGGGCCGGGACACCAACCTGTCCACCGCCCGTACGCCGAGCCAGCTCGAACTGAACTACCTGACCACCGCCGACGACCTGGCGCAGATGATCGCGGACGGCACCTTCCCGCCGCCCCGGCACCCTGGCGAGACGACCTCCGCGCCCCGGGTCGGCGACGGGCTGGTCCGGCTGGACGCCAACGGCAAGGTCACCTACGCCAGCCCGAACGCGCAGTCCGCGTACCGGCGTCTGGGATACGCCTCCCACCTTGTGGGGGAGGACCTGGCCAAGCTGCACCGGCGGCTGGCCGCCGACCCGCTGGAGGGCACCGACGCGGCGAACGCCGTGCTCGCCGCGCTGCGCGGGGACGCCCCGCCGCGGCGGGAGATCGACGCCCGGGGCGCGACCATGCTCACCCGGGCGCTGCCCCTGATGCCGGCCGGCGTACCGATCGGGGCGCTGGTGCTGGTCCGCGACATCACCGAGGTCCGCCGCCGCGACCGGGCGCTGATCACCAAGGACGCCACCATCCGGGAGATTCACCACCGGGTGAAGAACAACCTGCAGACCGTCGCCGCGCTGCTCCGCCTGCAGGCCCGCCGGGTCTCCATGCCCGAGGCCCGGGTCGCGCTCGAGGAGTCGGTACGCCGGGTCGCCTCGATCGCACTGGTCCACGAGACGCTCTCGATGTCCAGTGACGAGGCGGTCGAGTTCGACGGCATCGTCGACCGGGTGGCCAGCGCGGCGACCGAGGTGGCCGCGACCGAGGTGAGCGTCGGCATGCGTCGCCAGGGCAGGTTCGGCGTGCTGCCCGCCGAGATCGCCACCTCGCTGGTTATGGTCCTCAACGAACTGCTGCTCAACGCCGTGGAGCACGGTTTCCCGGCGGCCGGGGAGAACGGCGGGGTCGCCGCGGGGGACGGGGCGAAGCCCGAGGTGGTCGTCAGCGCGCACCGGTTACGCAAGCAGTTGCACGTGACGGTCGCCGACAACGGACGCGGGCTGCCCGAGCAGTTCGACGCCGAGCGCGGCGCCAACCTCGGCCTCCAGATCGTCCGGGCCCTGGTGACCGGGGAGTTGCGCGGCAGCATCGAGCTGCGCAACGGCGCCGCCGGGGGCACCGAGGCCGTGCTGGTGGTACCCCTGAGCCGCGGCACCGCCGACCGCCTCGCCGGCTGACGCGGCGGCGCTGTCGCTCAGCGGGTGAGCAGGGCGACGGTGAGGCCGGGGCGGGGCCAGACCTGCTGGACGGTGAAGCCGTCGCGAAGTGCGGCGCCCTTCGCGCCCCGCACGGCGGCCAGCGGGTCGTTCCGGCG
>JBARAE010000927.1:0-3612 GCA_049791715.1 Micromonospora sp. | reverse complement strand
ACCGCCCGGGTGGTGCCGCTGCCCGGCGGGGACACGCCGGCCGGCGTCCTGCTGGTCGCCCGCCGCGCCAGCCGCTGGTACGACGAGGCCGACGTGCAGCTCGTCCGGGCCTTCGCGGCGCGGGCCGGGGCCGCGTTGACCACCGCGGTGCTCTACCGCGACCAGGCCGAGGTCGCCGACACCCTCCAGGACAGCCTGGTGCCGGTGGAGCCGGCCGCGGCGCCCGGGGTCCAGTGGGGGACCGCGTACCGTCCGGCGCAGGCCGGCTTGCGCATCGGCGGCGACTTCTACGGATCGCACCGGCTCGCCGACGGCGGTTCGGTCTTCTTCCTCGGCGACGTCTCCGGCAAGGGGGTGGAGGCGGCCGTCTTCACCGGCCAGCTCCGCCAGTGCATGCAGGCCCTGCACCGGGTCGAGTCGCACCCGGAGCGCCTGCTGCGGCTGCTCAACGGCGCGTTGCTGGAGACGACCCAGGCGCACGGCCAGGGGCGCTTCGCCACCATGGTGCTGGGCGTGGTGCGGCCGCACCGCGACGGCGCGCTCACCCTGACCATGGCCGGCGGTGGGCACCTCCCACCGCTGGTGCTGCGCGCCTCCGGCGAGGTGGAGCTGGTGCCGCTGAGCGGGATGCTGATCGGCGTGGTGCCGGATCCGCGGATCGGCGAGGTGACCGTACGGCTCGAACCGGGAGAGACCTGCCTGCTCTACAGCGACGGCGTCACCGAGGCGCGCGGCGGCCGGCGCGGTGACGAGCAGTTCGGCGCCGAACGGCTGGTCAACGCCCTCTCCGGCTGCCATCGAATGCCGGCGCCCGCGCTGGCGGAGCGGATCGAGCAGGTGACGTGCGACTGGCTGGCCCATCGCGACCACGACGACATCGCCGTGCTCGCCCTGCGCGCCGCCGGCCAGGGGGCCCGCTCGTCCCGACACCTGCACGCGGTGCCCGCCCCGGCCCGCCCCGACGACCTGAGGGAGATCCACGCGTGACAGCGACGACCACGGAGGCCGATCCGGCCCACGCCTACCGGGGATACCTGGAGTCGCTGGAGGACGCGGACGAGTACGCCGCCGTCGAGGTGGCGCTGGGACTGCTCGACGGCGGGATCCCGGCGGAGCGGGTGCTGCTCGACCTGGTGGCCCCGGCGCAGGCCGAGGTGGGGGAGCGGTGGGCCCGCAACGAGTGGAGCGTCGCCCAGGAGCACGCGGCCACCCACATCAGCGAGCGGGTGGTGGCGGCGGTCGCCGCGCACGCCAACCCCCGGCCGGTGCGCGGCCGGATCGTGGTGGCCTGCATGGACGGCGAGTGGCACGCCTTGCCGCCCCGGCTGGTGGCGGAGGTGCTGCGGCTGCGCGGCTGGCAGGTCACCTTCCTCGGCGCCAGCGTCCCGGCCGCGCACCTGGTGTCGTACCTGCACCGGTACGACGCGCACGCGGTCGCGCTGGCCTGCGCGCTACCCATGCGGCTCCCGTACGCGCACCGCATGATCGAGGCGTGCCGGCGCTCCGACGTGCCGGTGGTGGTGGGTGGGCGCGGCTTCGGTGACGACGGGCGCTGGGCCCGGCGGCTCGGGGTGGCCTGGGCTCCGGACGCGCCGAGCGCCGCGGACCTGGTGGCCGACGAGCGGGCGCTGCGCCGGGTTCCGCCCGCGCAGCTCGACCATCTCACCGACGACGAGTACGCGAGCCTGGTCAAGCGGCGGGGCGAGCTGATCGACAGCGCGTTGGCGGATCTGCGCGAGCGGGTGCCGAGCGTGAACCAGTACACGCCGGCCCAGCTCGACTCGACGGTCAGCGATCTGGGCTACATCGTGGACTTCCTGGCGGCGGCGCTCTACGTGGACGACGCGACGCTGATCACCGAGTTCGTCGAGTGGCTGGTCGCGATCCTGGCCAGTCGTGGCGTGCCGGCCGGCGCCGTGGGCCTCACCCTCGACCACTACGCTCGCGAGCTGCGCGACTTCCCCCGGGCCGCCCGGTTCCTGGAGGGAGCCCAGGCGCTGGTGACCGACCTGGCGGGCGGGCCACGACGGTGAATCGCGGGCTACCGCCGCCGGCATGATCACCGCGTATACTTGCCGCACTGCAAGCGCCCGCCTGCGGTGGAAGCGAGAGGGATCACGTTGGCGTTCACCGTCACGTACGCCCCGCGGGACGGCGGCGGGGCGTGGCTCCGCCTCGCCGGCGAGCTCGATCTGAGCTCCGTTCCCGAGCTCAACGCCGTGATCGACCGGCTCGCCGCCGAGGGGGAGCGACGCCTCCTCGTGGATCTCAGCCAACTGACCTTCTGCGACTCGACCGGCATCGCCGCCTTCGTCCGCGGTGACAACCGGGCGGCGGCCGACGGCGGCTGGCTGCGGGTCACCGGCGCCACCGGGCGGGTCGAGCGGGTGCTCCAGGTCACCGGTCTGGCCGAGGTTCTCAAATATGAGGCGGAAACGCCTGACCCGAGGTCGCCGTCCGCCCCGTGATCGGCTAGATTTCCCCGCCAGCAGGTGACCGAGAGGTCCCGTTCCACCTCTAACACGAAGCAGGTACAGCCATGGGTCCAGGCAGCCCCAGCCCGGTTCGCATCCTGGTGGTGGACGACGACCCCGGTGACGTTCTGATGATCGAGGAGGCCCTGGAGGACTCCGACGTCGACAAGGTCATCGACGTCGTCAACGACGGCCAGGAGGCGATGGAGTTCCTCCGCCAGGAGGGCCGGCACACCGACGCCCGCCGGCCCGACGTGATCCTGCTCGACCTGAACATGCCCCGGATGGACGGGCGGCAGGTGCTCGGCGAGGTGAAGCAGGACGAGGACCTGCGCACCATCCCGATCGTGGTGCTGACCACCTCGAACGCCGACACGGACATCGTCGGCAGCTACACCCTTCAGGCCAACGCGTACGTGACGAAGCCGATCGACCTGGACGACTTCAACGACGTGGTGCGCCGCATCGACGAGTTCTTCGGCCGCGTGGTGGTCCTGCCCAAGCGTTCCTGACGGCGCCTTGGTCGCCGCAGCGGCCCTGCCGCCGGGACGGTGCTGTCTCGCGGCATTGTCCACGTCCGGGTCCCGGTCGTCGACGCCCCTCGGATGCTGAACATTTTTCCGGAACGGCCTCGGCCGTCCACTGCGCCGCGCAGGATCGGCGGTGGGGAAGAAACATCAGCTGCCTGGGGGGCGACAGTATGAGGTTCTCCGTCGTTGAGACCGGCTACGACCAGCGGCAGGTCGATTTTTGTCTGGACGAGCTGGGCATCCGGTTGACCCGGCTCGCGGCGCGCGCGGAGAGCGCCGCGGGAGCCGGCCGCGAGTGGGATCAGATCCGGAAGGACGCCGTCCACCTGCTGGACCTGCTGGAGCGACAGGTGACGGCGACGGAGGCGGATGCGGCGGCCGTTCGCAGTGGCGCCACCGCGGTCGAGCGCGAGGCGGCCGCGCTGTTGGCCCGGGCCCGCGGCGAGCTCGACGCCGCTCGCGAGGAGGCCCGGCTGGTCCGTGAGCGTGCGTACGCCGAGGCGGTGCAGGCCCGCCGGGAGTTCGAGGCGGCGCTGCTGGCCCGACGCCGGCGCGAGGCGCGGGCCGAGGAGATTCTGGCGGGGGTGACCGTCGAGGCGGTACCGGCC
>JBARAE010000926.1:0-16899 GCA_049791715.1 Micromonospora sp. | reverse complement strand
GTTGCCGCCCGGGCGACAACAAACGCACCCACAGGCGCCGGTGTTACCCGGCGACGTACCGGTGCAACGTGCCCTCGTCCGAGGTCACCGTGCCGTCCCGGCGCAGGCCGGCCTTCTGCAGCACCCGCACGGACGCCACGTTGGCCGGGTCCACGGTCGCGAATACCTCCGTCACCCCGGGAAGGGTTCGGGCGAAGGCGACCAGCGCCCGGATGGCCTCGGTGGTGTAACCCCGGCAACGGCGGGACAGGGCGACGCCGTAGCCGAACTCGAGCGCGCCGTCGGTGGGCGGCCACTTCAGTCCGGCGCCGCCGACGGTCAGGCCGGTCTCCCGCTCGATCATCAGGAAGTGCCCGTGCGTCCCTTCCGGCTCGCGGGTGAGCCGGCCGGCGATCATGCGCTCGACCTCGCTGGGAAAGTCCGCCGCCCAGTGCGGGCAGCGCTCACCGGCGGCCGCGATGGCGGCCTCCTCGGCCGGCCACGGGCGCAGCACGAGACGGTCGGTGGTCAGGTCATGGAAGAACAACGCGAATCTCCAAGGTCGTGGAGCGACCCGGGCCGCGCTGCGTCAGTCAGGAAGCGCGACCCGGAAGAGGGCATGGCGGAAGAAGCTCATGGCGATCCATGGCCTCATCTCCCCTGCGCCCACGACGGTTGCGTGTCCGCGCGACTGCAATCTAGCCCATGATCCGGATACGCCGCGCCCCCGCTGCCGTGGGCCGGAGGCAGCGGGGGCGCGTCGAGGAGTCGGTCAGCTGACGCCGGTGACGGCCTTGACCAGGTTGATGCCGAAGTAGAGCACGAACGCCAGGGCGACGGCCCACATCAGCGGGTGGATCTGGCGGGCCTTGCCCTGCGCCACCCGGATCGCCACCCAGCTGACGAAGCCGGCGCCGATGCCGTTGGTGATCGAGTACGTGAACGGCATGAGGGTCATGGTCAGGAACGCCGGGACCGCCACGGCCACGTCCGAGAAGTCGATCTCGCGGACCTGCCGGATCATGAGCGCGCCGACGACGACCAGGGCCGGACCGGCGGCCTCGCTCGGCACCAGCGACACCAGCGGGGTGAGCAGCAGCGCGCCCAGGAAGAGCACACCGGTCACCACGCTGGTCAGCCCGGTACGACCACCGTCCGCGATACCGGAGGACGACTCGACGTACGTGGTGGCCGAGGAGGCGCTACCGGCGCCACCGGCGACCGCGGCGACACCGTCGACGAAGAGCACCTTGCCCAGTCGCGGCATGTCGGTGCCGTCCGAGGTGGTGAGGCCGGCCTGCTTGGCCAGGCCCACGGTCGTGCCCATCACGTCGAAGAAGTCGGCGAGCACCAGGGTGAACACCAGCAACAGCGCGGTCATGACGCCCACGTGGGCGAACGCGGTGAACGACACGTTGCCGACCAGGTGCAGGTCGGGTGCCTTCACCAGCGGGTCCGGCAGCGTCGGGACGTTCAGCTGCCAGCCGGTCGGGTTCGGCTTGCCGTTCACGAACGCCGGACCCGGCTTGGCGAGCGCGTTGACGATCACGGCCACGACCGTGGTGGCGACGATGCCGATCAGGATGCCGGCCTTCACCTTGCGGGCGACCAGGATGCCGGTGACCAGGAGGCCGACCAGGAACACCACGGTCGTCCAGCCCCGCAGCGTTCCGTCGCCGCCGAGCTGCACGGGAACGGTCGTACCGGCGGCGTCCGGCACCCGGCGGACCAGGCCGCCGTCGACGAAGCCGATCAGCGCGATGAACAGGCCGATACCGGCGGCGATGGCCGCCTTCAACTCGGCCGGGATGGCCCGGAAGACGGCCTTCCGGAACCCGGTCAGCACCAGGACGGTGATGATCAGACCCTCGATCACCACCAGGCCCATCGCCTCCGCCCAGGTCATCTGGGAGGCGACGGCGTACGCGACGAACGCGTTGAGCCCCAGGCCGGTCGCCACGGCGAACGGCACCCGGCCGACGACGCCCATCAGGATGGTCATCACCGCGGCCACGAGGGCGGTGACGCCGGCGACCGGCGCGATGCCGAGCAGGTTCCCGTCGGCGTCGGGGGCGGTGCCGATGATCAGCGGGTTGAGCACGACGATGTAGGCCATCGTCGCGAAGGTGGTGACGCCGGCGAGCACCTCACGCTTGACGGTGGAGCCCCGGCGGGTGATCTCGAAGAAGCGGTCGAGGCGGCCGCGCTCGGCGGGTTCCGCCGGCTCGACCGGGGCAGCAGGTTCCTGCGTAGTCACGCTCATGGCGTGGCTTACTCCGTTCCGGGTTGGCCCGCCGGACTCCCGGTCGGGCAGTGGGGGTGCAGTCGTCCCGATTCGGTTGGCCCGGAGAACGTCGGAACGGCTGGGCTCCACGGATCCCGTGAAGCACTACGAAGCCGCTCCCGATCGGGGAACGACTTCGCACCACCACCTTAACCGCTGGGTAAGGGGCGATGAGCTGCGCCTACGCCCGAGCGGAGGGTGATCTGCGCAACGTCACGCCCCGGTCCGGTAGCGGGTGATCCACTCCTCGCTGAGCGCGTCGGCCTGCCGCCGGTGCCGGGGCCGGATCGACGCCCCGGCGGGCAGGTCGAGGCCGAGGGCGTCGAGGATCGCGCGGGTCACCCCGACCGGGTCGGCGGCGATGTCCTCGTAGCGCACCCGGTGTGGGCGTACGTCGTACGCGGCGAACCATTCCCGCCACGCCCGGTTGTGCGCGTCGATGGTCCCGAGCAGCTCGGCGATGCCGTCGCCGTCGTAGCGGGGGTCCCGGCCGTTGGCGTCGGGGCAGCCGACGTACCAGAGGTCGGTCTGCTCCGCCCGCAGCCAGGACACCGCCTGGGCCAGGACGTCGTCCCGTTCCAGGTGCAGGAAGGCCGTCCGCCCGAAGGCGCGGCGCAGCAGCGCGTCGTCCGCGTCGGCCAGGTCGGGGTGGACCGTGGCGAGTCCGTCGACCACCCGGTCGAGCGTCCCCCACATCAGCTTCGCCCCGAACACCCCGTTGTCGGTCCGGCCGGCGGCCAGGGCCGCGCCGGCGAAGTCGTCGTACCCGCAGGTGTTCAGGTCCAGCCCCCACCGGCCGGCCCAGACCGGCTCGTCGGGGACCCGGAAGTACGCCTCCGGCCGGCCGGCGACCCCGGTGGAGGCGAGCAGCCCGCAGAGCAGTGAACTGCCCGTGCGGGGCGTGGCGCAGATGAAGTACGAGTCGACGTCGGCCATGGCCCCAGCCAATCGATCCGGATCGACGGCGGCAACCGGATATGTCGACTAGGTGGTGCTGACCTCCGCCGGTTCCGGGACGGGCGCCGGCTCGGGGTGCCGGGCGTGGCGCAGCGGGGACAGCGCGGCGACCGTGGCGGCGACGGCCATGCCGGCGACGGCGAGCCCGATCGTCGGCCGATAGCCGATCTGCCCGGCCAGCAGGCCGCCGACCGGGGCGCCGATGGTCAGCATTCCCCAGTTCAGCGAGCGGATGGTGGCGTTCATCCGGCCCTGTAAGCGGTCCGGCGTGACGGCCTGCCGGTAGCCCATCTCGTTGGGTCCGCTGACGCCGAGCGCGAGCCAGACGACGAACTGCGCCGCGCCGACCATCACCCACCCGGCCGTCCCGGTCGCGGCCAGGGCCACCAGGCTCCAGCCCAGCGGCTCGACCACCCGCTCCAGCATGATGGCCCGGCCGGCGCCCCACCGGCCGACCCGGTGAGACAGCGAGTTGCCGACCACCGCCCCGACGCCGCCCAGGGCCAGCACGACGCCCAGCCCGAACGCCGCCCGCTCCTCGGACAGCCCCGGGTCGAGGCCACGCATGACGAAGAGCGTGAACGCGGTGGACGCCACGCTGGCGAAGAGGAACCGGGCGTGCAGCGTGACGGCGTACGGGGCCAGCACCCGGTGCCGGTACACCCAGGTCAGCCCCTCGCGCAGTTCCCGCCCGAGGTGCCGGCGCCCGGGCTGGGGGGCCGGCTCGGGCCGCCGGATGGTCGCCAGCAGCAGCCCGGACACCAGGTACGACACGGCGTCCACCACCATCGCCAGAGGCGCGCCCACCGCCGCGACCAGCGACCCGCCGAGGAAGGGGCCGGTGGTCTGCGCCAGCGAGCCGCTCTGCTCCATCCGGGCGTTCGCCGGGGTCAGCGCCGCCGGAGGCACCAGACGGGGCAGGTAGGACTGGTGGGCGGCCTCGTACAGCAGCGACAGCACCCCGAACACGGCCACCAGCAGCATCAGCACCGGGACGTTCAGCGTTCCGGCCAGGGCGAGCGCCGCGATGAGGGCCAGCAGGGCCGCCCGGGCCACATCGGTCGCCACCAGGATCGGCCGTCGCCGGTACCGGTCGGCCACCACCCCGGCGAGCAGCCCGAACAGCAGGTACGGCGTCCACCGGGCGCCGTTGACCAGCCCGACCTGGGTGTCGGTGGCCTGGAGGGTCACGATGGCGACGATCGGCAGCGCCACCGTCGTCACGTACGTCCCGAAGGTGGAGACGGTGTCGGCCGCCCAGAACTTCGCGTACCCCGGATGTCCGAACAGCCCCGTCATGGCTGGCGACACTAGTTCCCGCCCCACGCCCTTCGCTGTCCCGCCGCGGTGGCTGGTCAGTCGCCGAGGACGGTCAGGTCGAGCCGGCGCAGGCGTTCGGGATCGGAGAGCACGTCGATGGCGACGACCCTGCCGTCAGCGACGGTGAAGCCCATGACCGACAGCGCCCTGCCGTTGGTAGCGACGACGACGCCGGCAGCGCCGTTGATCAGCGCTGGTCGGACGAACGGGGCGAGCCGGGTGAACATGACGGCCTGGGCGGCCACGTTGCGCGCCCCGTGGATCGTGACGGTCTGACCGGTGCGGCCCGCGCCACCGTCCGCCCGCAGCACGACGTCCGGGTCGAGCACGGCCACCAGGGCGTCGAAGTCGCCGTTCCGGGAGGCGGCGAAGAACGCGTCGACCACCTCACGTTGGCGGCTCAGGTCCGGCTCGGGTGCGGGGGCCTGTCCCTGCACCCGTCGGCGGGCGCGGCTGGCGAGCTGCCGGGCCGCGGCCGGTGATCGCTCGATCATCGGGGCGATCTCGTCGAACGGCACGGCGAACATGTCGTGCAGCACGAACGCCAGCCGCTCGGCCGGCGTCAAGGTCTCGAGCACCACCAGCAGCGCCAGCCCGACCGAGTCGGCCAGCAGCGCGTCCTGCTCGGGGTCGACGCCGGAGGCGGGGCTGATGATCGGGTCCGGAACGCGTACGTCGAGCGGTTCCTCCCGCCGGTGAGCCCGCGACCGCAGCGTGTTGAGGCAGACGCGGCCCACCACCGTGGTCAGCCACGCACCGAGGTTCTCCACCGTGTCGGTGTCGGCACGGCTGACCCGGAGCCAGGCGTCCTGGACGGCGTCGTCGGCCTCGCTCAGCGAGCCGAGCATCCGGTAGGCCACCGCGCGCAGCCGGGGCCGCTGTTCCTCGAACCGCTCGACAAGCCAGGCGTTCTCGTTCACGGGTCACAATCCTCCGTCGGGGGGTGTCATAGCAGTAGACCCCCGACACCCGGCCGATGTGACCGGGCGCTCGTCGGGACGAGCGAAGTGGAGACGACAGTGACCTCAACCGTTCTGGTGACCGGCGGCACGGGCACGCTCGGACGCCTCGTCGTGCCGCGCCTGCGGGATGCCGGCTGTCACGTACGCGTCCTCAGCCGGCACCGCCACGAAGACCGGGACGGTGTCGGTTTCATGGTCGGCGACCTCGGCACCGGCGAGGGGATCGACGGTGCCGTGGACGGGGTCGACACGATCGTGCACTGCGCGGGCACGTCCAAGGGTGACGAGGACAAGGCCCGGAACCTGGTACGGGCGGCGTCGCGGGCCGGCGCCCCGCACCTGGTCTACATCTCGGTGGTGGGGGCCGACCGGCTTCCGGTGACCAGCCGGCTCGACCGCGCCATGTTCGGCTACTTCGCGTCGAAGCGGGCCGCCGAGTTGGTCGTCGCCGAGTCGGGGCTGCCGTGGACGACCCTGCGCGCCACCCAGTTCCACGACCTGGTGCTGATGGTGGCCGAGCAGATGGCGAAGCTGCCGGTGATCCCGGTCCCGGCCGGTGTGCGGTTCCAACCGGTCGACGCCGACGACGTGGCGGCCCGGATGGTGGAGCTGTCGCTCGGCCGTCCGGCCGGTCTGGTGCCCGACCTCGCCGGCCCGCGTGTGTACGGGATGGGCGAACTGGTCCGCAGCTACCTGCGCGCCACCGGTCGGCGCCGGCTGCTCCTGCCGCTCCCGTTGCCCGGCAGGGCGGCGCGCGCGCTGAGGGCCGGGGCCAACCTGGCACCCGAGCGGGCCGTCGGCCGGAGGACCTGGGAGGACTTCCTGGCCGAGCGGGTCGGTTCGGCCCGGTAGGCGGCAGCGCTGGCGCCCGGGCGGACTCCCGGACGTCCGCCTGGGCGCCGTACCGACGTGCGCGCCTGAGTCACAGCCACCGGCGCACCCGGGCGCGGTAGGCGGCGTAGGCCTGCCCGAACCGCTCGCCCAGGTACCGCTCCTCGGGTCGGATGACCAGCCACGCCACGGCGAGCACCACCAGCGGCCAGAGCACGACCGGCCACCAGGAGCCGACCAGGAGCGCCCCGCCGAGATAGGTGATCGCCAGGCCGGTGTACATCGGGTTGCGCGACCAGCGGTAGGCGCCGGTGGTGATGAGCGCGGCCACCGGACGGTGCGGAACGATCGTCGTACGGTGCCGGATCACGCCGCCGACGCCGGCGAAGTTGAGCACGAGGCCCAGCACGCCGACGACCACTCCGACGAGGGCGGTGACCGGACGCCCGCCCATGGGGAGGGGCGCGAGACGGTCGAGGAGGATGCCGGCGGCGAAGCCGGCCCCGTAGTAGAGCGGCGGCGGTAGGTAGATCACGCGCGCCCCGCGGGTTGCTGCTGCCTGGCTGGTCATCTGCGTCAACCTTTCGGTAGAGCTAGCCTCTATCAAATAGAGGACTACACTCGCCGCGTGACTGTCAAGAGGCGATACGAGTCGACGCACCGACAGGAGCAGGCCCAGCTCACCCGCCGTGCGATCCTGGACGCCGCCGCCAGGCTCTTCGTCGACCCCGGATACGCGGCCACCCCACTGACGGCGATCGCCGCCGAGGCCGGAGTGGCGATTCAGACCGTGTACAAGATCTTCGGCAGCAAAAAGGCCCTGCTGTCCGCGCTCGTCGACGTCACGGTGGCCGGCGACGACGAACCAGTCCCGCTCGCCGAACGGCAGTTCGTGGCCGACATCCGGGCCCTGGCCGACGCCCGGGCCAAGCTCGCCCGCTACGCGGAGCACCTGGTCGAGACCCACGTCCGGCAGTCGCAGGTCATGCTGGCCCTGGCCGGCGCCGCCACCGCCGACCCCGACGCCGCGGCCATCTGGCGGAAGAACCTCGACGAGCGCCGGCAGGGCATGACCATGTTCGCCGCCGAACTGGCCTCGACCGGCCAGCTACGGCCCGACCACACCGTCGACACGGCGGCCGACGTGCTGTGGCTCGCCATGGACGTCCGCAACTACCACCTGCTCGTACGCGAGCGCGGCTGGCCGGTCGAACGGTTCCGGCGCTGGTACGTCGACACGGTCGCCGCCGCCCTCCTCACCCCGCAGTGACCGTCCCCGGCGTTCGCGTCGGAGTTCCAACGACGTGGCCTGCCGCCGGGACATCTCCCCCGACCCCGCCCTTCTGCCCATGGCCGATTTCTTTGGTGTGCGCGGCCTCCGCCGTGTCAGGTAGCACCATGACGCCCGACACGGCCACGCCCCGCTTTCCGCGTTCCTCGCCCTACTGGCCGGTGATCAGTCATCCGCTGCTGCGGCGAGTCCTGCCCGGACTGGCGGTGTCCGCCCTGGGCGACGGCATGGCGTTGGTCGCGGTCACCTGGCTGGCACTACAGGTCGCGCCGCAGGGCCAGCGGGCCACCTGGACGGCGATCGCGGTGGCGGCGTACACCCTGCCCAGCGCGGCCGGAACCATGATCTTCGCCCGGCTCCTGAGCGGCCGGAGCGGTGCCCGAATCGCCGGCTGGGACGCGACCCTGCGGGCCGTCGCCCTCGCGGCGATCCCCGCCGCCCACCTGGCCGGGGTGCTCACCATCGGCCTGTACGTGGCTCTCCTCGCCGCGTCCGCACTGCTGCACTCGTGGGGTTCCGCCGGACGGTACACGCTGATCGCCGAACTCCTGCCGCAACGGCACCGGCTGCCGGCCAACGCGGTGCTCACCACCATCTCCGGATGCGCCACCGTCGTCGGCCCTCCACTGGCGGGCATCCTCATCGGCTGGGCCGGCCCGGTGTGGGTCATCGCCATCGACGCCGTCACCTTCGGCGTCCTGGCCCTCACCTACCGCCTGGCAGTTCCCGCCGCCGGGGGAACGACCCCCGCCAGGGTCGCCGCCTCGCGCACCGCCGGCTTCGCCCTCATCCGCCAGCATCGAAGCCTGCTCGGCCTCCTGGCACTGACCTTCGCGTTCTTCTTCCTCTTCGGCCCGGTGTACGTGGCCCTGCCGATCCACGTCGCCGAGGGTTCGCACGCCCCCGCAACGGTGCTCGGCATGTACTACACGGCGTTCGGCCTCGGCGGGGTCGTGGGCAGTGTCACCGCCGGCCACCTGCACCGCTGGCCACTGTGGCCCACCACCATCGGCATCGTCGTCGGGTTCGGCGCCGCCATGCTGCCCCTCGGGCTGGGCGCACCCATCGGCCTGTCGCTGCCGGCCTTCGCCCTCGCCGGTCTGATCTGGGCTCCGTACATGTCCACCTCGATGGCCCTGTTCCAGCGCACCTGCACCACCACGCAGCTCTCCCAGGTCCTGGCCGCCAACGGCGCCGTCCTCGTAGTGGCGGTGCCGCTGGGCACGATGCTCGGCGGCCCCTTGGTCACCGCGATCGGCGCTCGCCACACACTGCTCCTGTGCGCCACGGCCACCGTGGCCCTGGGCGTGAGCGCGGGCGGTCTCGCGATGCTGCGCCACCGAACGTCGCTCAGGCGCCGGGCCTGCGCGACGGCGAACCCGGTGAGCCTGCCGTCTGAGGAGATGCCAGCCTCAGGGCCCCAGGATGACGGTGGCCACGAGGGTGCCGAAGCGGCACCAGGCCGCCGGCGTGACAAACTGCGTCCCACAGCGAGATCACTCGAAGGGTGACTGGTGGTCCGGCACGACCTGCTCCTACAAGCCATCCGGGTGGTCGCCGCCGATGGCAGGCCGGGAGCATCCGGATGAACATCTGGGTCGCTCTCTTCGCCGTGGTGGTCCACTACTGGCTTCCCCTGCTCGTCATCCTCGGGCTCGTCGTCGGACTCGCCCTGCTCGTCGCGGCAACGCTCCGCTCGGCTTCCGAGGGGGCCATCCCACCGCCCGACGACGGTCAGGACGATTGACCGACGGGCAGCCTCGATAGTTGGATCCGGCCATCGGGTTCAGGCCGCTTCGACCGCCTCCAGCATGTGCAGTCCCACTCCGGCCTCGGCGAGGAGGCGCTCGACGTCGGCCAGCGAGAGCCAGTCCAGCAGGTTGTCGTCGTGGACCAGCCTGTACCAGCGGTGCCCGTCGCGCCGCAACACCTCAACCCGCCACGTGCCGTCCACCGTCTGCATCGCGCCCTCCACCGCGGTCGGCTCCGACGGCTCGACGGCCGCGGCAGGACGGCGGGCGGCGCCGAGGTCCCGGTCCGGGCGTAGTCCCCGCCACGACGGGTGCCGTAGCCGCCCGTCCGGGGTCCAGGTCCGATAGGCCACCTCGCCGAGCAGCGTCGGCACCACCCAGGTGGCGTGCCGGGCGTCCGCCCGTGGCACACCGGCTGCCGGCGAGGTCCTGCGGTGCAGCGGGGCGAGCTGCTGTTGGAGGGCGCGCAGCGCCGCGTGGGTGAAGCCGGTACCGACGTGACCGGCGTACACCAGGTCACCGGCGTCGTCGTAGACGCCCAGCAGCAGCGAGCCGATGGTGCCGGCGCGGCGGCCACCGCCGGGGGTGTATCCCACGATGACCACCTCCTGGGTACGCACCAGCGGCACCTTTGTCCAGTCGGTGGAGCGGCGGCCCGGCCGGTACGGCGCGGCGAGGCGCTTGGCGATCACTCCCTCAAGCCCGGCCAGCTCGGCGGCGCGGAGCACCTCGGCGCCGTCGACGTCGAGGTAGTGCGCCGGAACGCGGACCGTCTCCGCCGCCAGGTCCAACTCGGCGAGAAGTTCCCGCCGCTGCGTGTAGGGCAGCTCCAGCGTCGACCTCCCGTCCAGGTGCAGCACATCGAAGACGTAGTAGACGACCGGGGTGCCGTGCAGCAGACCCGAGGTGGGCGCCGACACGTGCATGCGGGCCTGCAATCGGGAGAACGACGGCCGGTTGCCCGCCTCCAGGGCCACGATCTCCCCGTCGACGACCGCCCGCCGGCGGCCGAGGGCCGCGCCGACCGCGCCCAGCTCCGGGTACGTGCCGGTCACGTCATTGTTGTTGCGGCTGAGCACCCGCACCTGACCCCGGTCGGCGTAGGTGATGGCACGGACCCCGTCCCACTTGAACTCGTACGCCCACCCCGCCCCGGTCGGTATGGCGCCCGCGGCGGCCAGCATCGGCGGGATCAGCTCGGGCAGCGAGCCGTCAGTCATCGGGGCAGCCCGCCCGGTGGGCTGGGCTTCCCGGCCACCCGGACCAGCCGTCGCCCACCCTTCCCCGGAGCCCGCCAGCATCGCGCACCACCGGCTCATACCCACGGGTTTGCGCTGGTCAACCGGCCTGCGTCCAGATTCGAGAACTACACGGCTGTGGTTACCGCCTCGGTAGCGGATCACTCACCGGCGCGATCTCCGTCAGACCTGACCCCTACCCTGTCTGCGCCCACGCGTTCCCGCTCCCCGTTGTCGGAGGTGATCGACATGTCACCAAGGCGTTAGTCCCGCGCACGGTGCGCGGGCGGCCGGAGGGCAGGTCATCACATGGCCCGTACCGACATCCACCGACCCGAACGGGTGCAGCGGCGGGACCCGCTGATGCGCCACTGGTTCATCGACGTACATCAGCACGGCGGCGGACCGTGCGACCTCGACGACTTCCTCACCGCCCCGCGCTGGATCCGCACCCGGTGCTCCCGCCAGGCGGGGCCGCAGGCGCCGAACCTGTGCGGCTGCCAGCTCTGCACCTTCCAGGCGTATCGCAGGCTCGGCCGCCGCCAGGAGCGGGTCGCCTGGCGCAGCATCCGCCGCCGGCTGCTCGCGGAGCACCGCGGCGGACACCACGACCTCGACGTCCCCCCGATCCACGGAAAGGCCTGGTAGCCAACCACGCCGCGTCCCTGGCCGCTTCTTCTGCCCGGACGGCGCAGGAGCTGCGGCTGCCCAGGGATGCTGTCGGAGAGCTGGAGGACCTTCCCACCTGTTTCGGCTGCGCCCGTCCCCTGAGCGGGGCCAGGTGAGCGTCAGGCCGCCATGTCATCCAGCTCTCCGACCGATCCGGCAAAGACGGGACCTTCGCCCTGATGCCGGCTGCATCGGGCCGGGCACCGTGGAGGTCGGCAGTTTCCGAGCGGAGGGATGATCATGCCAGGGCCGCGAGGCCATGGCGCCGCACTGGTAAGAGTTCTGCAGCAACCGATGTGAAGGACATGACGGTGAAACGACTCCTCATCGCTACCGTGACCGGTGCGCTGCTGCTCACTGGTTGCACGGCCGGGAGCGACAGCCGGACCGCCACCGGGCCCAGGGCCACGGGGCCGGCTGCCTCGTCACTACCCGCCGACGGCAAACCGCTGCTGGCAAAGTACGGCCTGGACGGGAAGAGCCCGGTGGAGGTCGTGGACTACCTCGACCGGCTGGCCCGCGACAAGCGCCCGACCGACCTGATGGCATCGGTCCGCCCGAAGGAACTGGCGATCTCCAGCGGCACCGAGAAGGTCAGCCTCGACCTGCCCCCGGACCGCTTCTACCTGTCGGTAGCGCCGTATGTGAACAGGACCCACGACTGCTTCTACCACTCGCTGACCACCTGCAAGGGCGAGCTGGCGGTTCAGGAGGTGCAGGTGCGCATCGTGGACCAGACCAACGACAAGGTACTGGTCGACGAGGTCCGCACGACGTTCGACAACGGGTTCGTGGGGTTCTGGCTGCCTCGAGACATCAAGGGAAGTCTCCGGGTGAGCTACGACGGCAGGGTCGCCGAGACGGCGATCTCCACCGGCCAGGACGCGCCGACGTGCCTGACCACGGTGAACCTCACCTGAGTAAGGCTGCCGGAAGTCGCGGTCTGGCAGCAGGCCACCCTGACCTGCTGGGCACATCGGTCGCGTTGTGTTCAGTTCCCTCTGACGCAGAACTCGTTGCCGTCCGGATCGGCCAGCACGACGGCGCCGTCCTCACCGGCCTCGAGGCGAGTGGCCCCGAGGGAGACCAGCCGGTGGACCTCCGCTTGCTGGTCGCCACCCGCCGGGGCCAGTTCGAAGCGCTGCCGGTTCCTCGCCTCTTTCGGGGCCACGGGCGGGCCTCCCCACGCGACCTTTGTTCCTCCGTGCGGTGACTGGATCGCGGTCTCCTGGTCCCGGTCCCACACCAGCGGCCAGCCCAGCGCCTCGCTCCAGAAGAGGCCGACCTCCCGGGTGCCGTCGCAGGCGAGCTCCCCGAGCAAGCCGCACCCGGCGAGGAAGGCATTGCCCGGCTCGATCACGCAGAACTCGTTGCCCTCGGGGTCGGCCAGGACGACATGCCCCTCCTCGGGGCGCTGCCCGACGTCGAGATGGCCGGCGCCGAGCCCCAGCGCCGTCGCCACCATGTGCTGCTGGTCGGCGCCGCTGGCGCTGGTCAGGTGAAGGTGCATCCGGTTCGGCCCCACCTTCTCCGCGCGGCTCGGCACGAACCGGAGGCTGAGCTGGCCGTCCTCGCCAGGCAGCAGCGCACCATCGGGGTCCTCGACGACCTCCCGGCCAAGCACGCCGGCCCAGAACTGCGCCAGGCCAGCCGCGTCGTGCGCATCGAAGGTCACTGTCAGCAGTCGCGAGAGCATCGACCCACAGTAGACACGGGTCAGCAGGACAACAAGGCATTTAGGGGCCTGTCCGGCGGCTCATGTGACCGGCTCGGGCCGGGGCGTTGCGCCCATCGTGGGACCGGGGAGATCTGAGGAACGACGAGTGGGCCCGGCACGCACATCTACCCGGGATGCAACCCGGCGGTGAGGCGCTCGAAAACCAGGTTTCGAACCTGAGGTGCTGTCGACAGCCACCTCTCGCCCGGGCGGCTCGGGGCGCACCGGGTATCGAAGGGCGGTGAGCAACTGACTGTGCAAGTTGGCGTTGGAGTACAGGCCACCGCCCTGATCGCCCGCATGTCCTCCGGTTCGATCGGTGAAACGACCACCTGCTTCCTCGACGAGAAGAATCCATGGCGCGTGATCCCAGATGTGGTAGCGCTCGACCAGGAAGGCATCGATTTCGCCACGGACAAGCTCGACGAGCGGGAGGGGGCTTGCCGACATGGGGGCCGCACTCCGTGGGAGACGGGCTCTGGACGCCTCGTCCAGAGCATCGAGCCGGGCATCGGTCATCATCGAAGTGGTGCTGACTTCAAGGCGCTTCGGTTCGGCTTCCTCGCGTGGCCAGGACGACTCGAAAGAACCGCCGCCTCGGGTCGACCACCAGCAGCGTCGCAGCGCGGGAGCGGTGACGACCGCGAGCTCAGTGCGCCCGGCGACCTGCAGCGCAATGTGGACTCGCCAGTTCGGGTCACCCCGGCTGAAGAACGACGTGCCGTCAACCGGGTCGATGATCCAGACCCGATCGGACTCACCGAGGTGACCAAGTTCCTCGCCGAGGAGGGCATCTTCTGGCCTCGCCGCAGACAACGTCGCGCGAAGCAATCGCTCGACTGCCCGGTCGGCTTCCGTGACTGGTGTGCCGTCAGCCTTCAGCGTCGCCGAAACGCCAGACTCGAAGTAGGCGAGCGCGAGGTCTGCCGCCAGATCCGACGTGTCGAACGCGAGTTGTAAGTCATCAGCGCTGTCCACGCCCGACGACGCTAGCAGCCAGGCCGGACGGAGGCGCGATTGGTGACCGCCCGCGATGAGAGCGTGGTGGGGATGCGGCGCACGTAACCCGAGCAGGCCCCTGGCCTGCGGCGACTGTCGGTCAAGGGCGGCCCGAGGGGCCGTTGTCGGGCTGTAAGTGCGCACGTGACCTAATCTCCAGGGCAGCGGCCCCAAGCCCGTACCCGGCGTGGGGCTGGTGACAGCCAGGGAGGCGGCGTCATGTCCAGTGCGCAGTTGTACGACACCATCGGAGCCACGTACACCGTGACGCGGCGCACCGAGCCGCGGATCGCCGCAAGGGTCTGGGCTGCGCTCGGCGATGCGCGGACGGTAGTGAATGTCGGGGCTGGTACCGGCTCCTACGAGCCCGCCGACCGCGACGTCACCGCGGTGGAACCGTCGGCGCTCATGCGTGCGCAGCGCCCCGCAGGCGCAGCGCCGTGCGTGGCTGCCGCTGCGGAAAGCCTTCCGTTCGAGGACCAGTCCTTCGACGCAGCGATGGCTTTCGCCACCATCCATCACTGGCAGGACCCGATCGCGGGCCTGCGCGAGATGCGGCGCGTCGCTCGCCGCGTGGTGGTGTTCACGCATGACACCAGTGACGCCGGATGGCTTCGTCGGTTCTGGCTTACTCGCGACTACCTTCCGGAAGCCGTGGACCTCCTGGTCGACCGGCCTTCGCTGACCGACCTGGCCAGCGCGATCGGAGCCCGCGTGGAACCGGTACTCATCCCGTGGGACTGCACTGACGGCTTCTTCGAGGCCTACTGGCGCCGGCCCGAGGCATACCTGGACGAGAGCGTCCGCCGCGGGGTATCGGTCTGGACCAGGGTCGGGCCGGACGCCGAGCAGAGGGCAGTACACCGCCTCCGTGACGACCTCGCCTCAGGCCGGTGGGCAGAACGCAACCGCAACCTCGTCGATCTCGATGCAGCAGAACTCGGCCTTCGCCTGCTCATCGCCTGAAGCTGCCCGCATCCGGGTACGACGTCGCTCGCGCGCGAGGGTCCATTCGAAGCGCAGCGCATAAGCCGTCGCGGCGTTGGTGAGCGCGAGTGACACGGTCAGGCGGCGGCTATCGTCCGAGTCATCACGCAGTTCTTCTGGCCCTTGGACCGCTCGTACGTGAAGCCGGCCTCCTCGTACATCATGCGGGTGCCGTTGTAGAGGAAGGAGGACGACATCTTCTTTCCCGTCGGCTGCTTCGACATGTCGTGCGGGTACCCTTCGACCACCCCACCGCCGGCCTCGGCGATGAGGTCGAGGGCTCCTCGTAGGGCCAGCATCGCGACCCCGCGTCGCCGGTAGCGCCGGTCCACGAAGATGCAGGTGACTCGGTAGTCGGGCGGCCTGACCAAGCCCGTCTCGTACTCCTGGCGGTGTTTCATGTTGGGCAACTCCTCGGGAGGCCCGTACTGCGCCCAGGCCACCGCCTCATCGCCGTCGAAGACCAGCGCGGCGTGTGCACGCCCCTCCTCAACCAAGCGGCACTTGAGGTCGCGGTTGCTGTCGTAGGTCCGCTCCTTGTCGCGGGACAGGGTGTGGAACCAGGTGCACCAGCACCCGCCGAACACGCCGTTGTGCCGCGCGACCAGGTCGGCGAAAGCGGGCCAGGTGTCAGGCCCCAGAGGCCGGATGGTGAGGTGGTCCACGTCCATTGAGGTCTCGGCAGGCATGCGGACAGGTTAGAGCGAATCCCGGACCATCGCCCCCCTGCTGTCTACCTCGGATACCGGTTAGCCTCAACCGACGGCGGCCGGGGTTGGGACGGTTGATGACGCAGCGGGGGTACTGGCGGGAGCACGATGGGACGCCCGTGCCTCAGAATGAGGCCTTCGCCATCTGGGCAAGCCATGCCTACCCGATTCTCGCCACGGTGGCCGGCACCTACCGAGGATTGGTCGTATACGGCGATCTTGCTGAGGAGGTCCAGCGGGCATCGGGCGTCCGCACGTCGGTTCCGTTCCGCCACTGGATTGGCAAGGTCCTCCACCTCGTCGTACGGGAAGGACATCGCCGCGGCGAGCCGCCACTCACGGCGCTCGTGGTTCACCGCCAGGACGGACGGGTCGGCGAGGGCTACAAGGCCGTGCTGGAAGTAGCCGGCGAGCCTCCCATTACGGACGACCTCGATCGCGAGTACCACGCAGCCGCCGCCCGCCTCGCCTGCTACCGCCACTTCGGTGCCACGCTGCCCTTTGACGGCGGATCGCCGGCGCTTGCACCTGCCCTGCACGAGCGGGTCAGAAAGCAACGCCCCTCCGTGCCGGCGCCTCGTCCATCGTGCCCGGGATGCTTCGTGCAACTTCCGCAGACGGGCGTCTGCGACTCCTGCGGCTAGGGGTTCTCGCTTCACCTGACCGCAGCGGCCGGCGCGTCGGCGGCTGTACCGTCGATGCCGTGATCGGCGGGGAGGGCGGCGCCAGGACATGCGGGTGACGATGACGAGTGCTGCGGCACGAACTGGCCACGCGAACGAGGACTTCACCGGCGCCGTACCGACAGCAGCAGTGCTGATCGACGGCGCCGGCGGCATCTCCGGCCTCGAATCGATCTGCCGGCACGGCGTGGCCTGGTATGCCAGCCGCCTGGGCGGCAGACTGCTCAGCCTGCTGTCACTCGTGCGGGACCGCAGCCTTTCGGACCTGCTCGCCGAGGCCATCGAGCAGGTGACGGACGATCACCGGGACACCTGCGACGTCGCCAACCCCATCAGCCCATCGGCGACCGTAGCTATCCTGCGCCTGTCCGACGGCCTCATCGAGCACCTGGTACTCGGTGACTCGGTCCTCCTGCTCGACAGAGCAGACGGTGCGCCCCTCGTCGTCTCCGATCCCCGGGAGGTGATCATCAGCCGGTCGTACCAGTCCAAACTCGAGGCCCTCCCGGAGGGTAGCGACG
>JBARAE010000925.1:0-6591 GCA_049791715.1 Micromonospora sp. | reverse complement strand
GCGGAGGGCTGGTGACCGGGCAGGGCACTGCTGTCGAGTGGCTCGGGGCCGGTCTCGGAGCTGGTGGAGGGGGCGGTCGGCACGGCAGCGGCTCCGGGGTGTATTTGCGACGGATATGGCAAAGGTCAGGTTCCGCAGAAACGAGTGCGGTCAAGGGTACGGGGGGCGGTCGAGATGCGTGATCGTGCGCATGGAAGCGTTCCCAAAAACCCGTACGGACGCGGAAAGTGGTGACGGTTGTGCCGATTGTCACCGAACGGTCCCACCCCCCGCGATGTTCGCTTAACCTTCGCCCACCGATCGCTGACGACGCCGGGATTACCGGCGGTCGGCCCCGGGGTATCAGCAGACTGAACCTTCGTTAAGTGTCAATGGCGCGCGTGGGAGGCTCTGGTGGCAGCGCAAGAGACGGTCGAGCACAAGTACGTCTACGACTTCGCCGAGGGCAACAAGGACCTCAAGGACCTGCTCGGCGGCAAGGGGGCCAACCTGGCCGAGATGACCAATCTCGGCCTGCCGGTCCCGCCCGGCTTCACCATCACCACCGAGGCCTGCAAGGCGTACCTGAACACGGGCCGGGAGCCGGACGGGCTGGCCCACCAGATCGCGGCGCACCTGGAATCCCTGGAGCGCGGCATGGGTCGCAAGCTCGGCGACCCGGACGACCCGCTGCTGGTCTCGGTCCGCTCCGGCGCCAAGTTCTCCATGCCGGGCATGATGGAGACGGTTCTCAACGTCGGCCTCAACGACCGCAGCGTGGTCGGGCTCAGCGCGCAGGCGGGCGGGAACGACCGGTTCGCCTGGGACTCCTACCGCCGGCTGATCCAGATGTTCGGCAAGACCGTCTGCGAGGTGCCGGGCGAGGAGTTCGAGCACGCGCTCGACGAGGCCAAGCGCGCCAAGGGTACGAAGAACGACCTGGACCTCGACGCGGACGACCTGCGCGGGCTGGTCGACGCGTACAAGAAGATCTTCGCGAAGCACACCGGCCGGGAGTTCCCGCAGGAGCCGCGCGAGCAGCTCGACCTGGCCATCCGCGCGGTCTTCGAGTCGTGGAACGCCGAGCGCGCGATCCTCTACCGCCGACAGGAGCGGATCCCGGCCGACCTCGGTACGGCGGTCAACGTGGTCGCCATGGTCTTCGGCAACCTCGGCTCCGACTCCGGCACCGGCGTCGCCTTCACCCGCGACCCGGGCAGCGGCGCCCAGGGCATCTACGGCGACTACCTCGCCAACGCCCAGGGCGAGGACGTGGTGGCCGGCATCCGCAACACCGTGCCGCTGCAGGAGCTGGAGCAGCTCGACAAGAAGTCCTACGACGAGCTGCTCGGCATCATGGCCCGGCTCGAGGAGCACTACAAGGACCTCTGCGACATCGAGTTCACCATCGAACGCGGCAAGCTCTGGATGCTGCAGACCCGGGTCGGCAAGCGGACCGCGGCAGCCGCGTTCGTGATCGCCGGCCAGCTCGTCGACGAGGGCCTGATCGACCTCGACGAGGCGCTGCACCGGGTCAACGGGGCGCAGCTCGCCCAGCTCATGTTCCCGCGGTTCAAGCTGGACCACGACTTCGAGCCGGTGGCCAAGGGCATCGGGGCCTCCCCGGGCGCCGCGGTCGGCAAGGTGGTCTTCACCTCCGCCCGCGCCGTCGAGCTGGCCGCCGAGGGTGAGCCGGTGATCCTCGTCCGCCGGGAGACCAACCCCGACGACCTCAACGGCATGATCGCCGCCAGGGGCATCCTGACCTCGCGCGGCGGCAAGACCAGCCACGCCGCGGTGGTCGCCCGCGGCATGGGCAAGACCTGCGTCTCCGGTGCCGACGAACTCGACGTCAACATCCCGGCGAAGACGTTCACCGTGGCCGGGCAGACCGTCAACGAGGGCGACGTCGTCTCCATCGACGGCACCACCGGCAAGGTCTACCTCGGTGAGGTGCCGGTCATGCCGTCCGAGGTGGTGCAGTACTTCGAGGGCAGCGTCGACCCCGAGCACATCGACAACCCGCTGGTCCGGGCCGTACACCGGATCATGACCCACGCCGACGCCAAGCGGCGGCTGCGGGTGCGCACGAACGCCGACACCGGCGCGGACGCCGCCCGGGCCCGGCGCTTCGGTGCCGAGGGCATCGGGCTGTGCCGCACCGAGCACATGTTCCTCGGCGACCGGCGGGAGCTGGTCGAGCGGCTGATCCTCGCCAGCACCGACCAGGAGCGGGATGCCGCGCTGGCCGCGCTGCTGCCCCTGCAGCGGGAGGACTTCATCGGGATCTTCCGCGAGATGGACGGCCTGCCGGTCACCGTGCGGCTGATCGACCCGCCGTTGCACGAGTTCCTGCCCCCGCTGGAGCAGCTCGCGGTCAACGTCGCGGTCGCCCAGGAGCGCGGCGAGGACGTCGCCAAGGAGGAGGCGCTGCTCGCCGCCGTCCGGCGGATGCACGAGGAGAACCCGATGCTCGGCCTGCGCGGCGTCCGCCTGGGCCTGGTCATCCCCGGGCTCTTCGCCATGCAGGTCCGGGCGATCGCCGAGGCGGCGGTCGCGGTCACCCAAGCCGGCGGGTCGGCCTGCCCGGAGATCATGGTCCCGCTGGTCGGGGCCGTGCAGGAGCTGGAGACCGTACGCGCGGAGGCCGAGAAGGTCATCGCCGAGGTCGTCGGGGACAGCGGCGTCGAGGTGCTGATCGGCACGATGATCGAGGTGCCCCGGGCGGCGCTGACCGCCGGCCAGATCGCCGAGGCCGCACAGTTCTTCTCCTTCGGCACCAACGACCTGACCCAGATGGGTTGGGGCTTCTCCCGCGACGACGTCGAGGGGGCCTTCTTCTGGCGCTACTTGGAGCTGGGCATCTTCGGCATCTCCCCGTTCGAGTCGATCGACCGGGAGGGCGTCGGCCGGTTGATCCGGATCGCCGCCGAGGAGGGCCGGGCGGCCCGTCCCGACCTCAAGCTCGGTGTCTGCGGTGAGCACGGCGGTGACCCGGACTCGGTGCACTTCTTCCACGAGGTGGGCCTGGACTATGTCTCCTGCTCGCCGTTCCGGGTGCCGGTGGCCCGGCTGGAGGCCGGCCGGGCCGTGGTGGAGACCACCGGCTCCGACTCCCGCTGACCCGCGTGACGAAGCCGGGGCCGTCGGCGCTTAGGTCGGCGGCCCCGCTTTCGTCCGGCGCGCCGATCGATTCAGCCGGGCGTAACCTGGGCTCGCCCGTGCACGCGTAGATCAGGAAGGGTGGCCGCATGACCAGCGTCTGGGAGAACCTGACGGTTGACGCCCAGGACCCGTCCCGGCTCGCCCACTGGTGGGCCGAGGCGCTCGGCTACCAGGTGATCAGCGACAAGCCGGACGAGGTGGAGATTCGCCGGGCGCCGGACGCGCTGCCGGGCATCGTCTTCGTGCCGGTCAGCGACCCCAAGGAGACCAAGAACCGGCTGCACCTCGACCTGCGCCCGGCCGACCAGGAGGCCGAGGTCGAGCGGCTGGTCGACATGGGCGCCCGGCACGTCGACGTCGGGCAGGGCGACGTGGGGTGGACCGTGCTGAGCGACCCCGAGGGCAACGAGTTCTGCGTGCTGCGGCAGCGGGGATGACTGATTGAGCGCGGGTACCGAGGCCGACGACACGGCGAGGCTGGTCGAGGAGGCGCCGAAGGACACCGGGTACGGGCGGTCGCCGTACGAGCGGGACCGGGCCCGGGTACTGCACTCCGCGGGGTTCCGCCGGCTCGCCGCGAAGACCCAGGTGCACACCGCAGGCACCGACGACTTCCTGCGTACCCGGCTGACCCACTCGCTGGAGGTGGCGCAGATCGCCCGCGAGATGGGCGCCCGGCTGGGCTGCGACCCGGACGTGGTGGACACTGCGGGGCTGGCGCACGACCTGGGGCACCCGCCGTTCGGGCACAACGGTGAGGACGCCCTGGACCTGCTCGCCGCCGACTGCGGCGGCTTCGAGGGCAACGCCCAGACGCTGCGCGTGCTCACCCGGCTGGAGGCGAAGGTGCTCGCCCCGGACGGCCGTTCCGCCGGGCTCAACCTGACGCGGGCCTCGCTCGACGCCGTCACCAAGTACCCCTGGACGCGCCGCGCCGGCCAACGCAAGTTCGGTGTGTACGCGGACGACCGCCCGGTCTTCGACTGGCTGCGCGCGGGCGCCCCGTCAGACGGGCGGCGCTGCCTGGAGGCGCAGGTCATGGACTGGGCCGACGACGTGGCGTACTCGGTGCACGACGTGGAGGACGGCATCCACGGCGGGTACGTCAGCCTGCGCCCGCTGCTGACGGACGCCGGCGAGCGGCGGGCCCTCTGCACGGACGTGGCGGCGACGTACTCCGGGGAGTCCGCGGAGGACCTCGGCGACGTGCTGGTCGACCTGCTCGCCGATCCGGTGCTCGCCCCGCTCGGCGCGTACGACGGCAGCCACCGGTCCCAGGCCGCCCTGAAGACCACCACCAGCGTGCTCACCGGCCGGTTCGTCTCGACCGTGGTGGCCGCCACCGAGGAGCGGTTCGGTCCGGGCCCGCACCGCCGTTACGCCGCCGACCTGGTGGTGCCCCGGCGGATCCGGGCCCAGTGCGCGCTGCTCAAGGGCATCGCGCTGCGGTACGTGATGCGCCGCCCGGGCGCCGGCCCCCGGTACGCCAGCCAGCGGGAGATCCTGGCCGACCTGGTGGCCGTCCTGCTCGACCGCGCCCCGGACGCGCTCGATCCGCTCTTCGCGCCGCTGTGGCGGGACGCCCCGGACGACGCCGCCCGGCTGCGGGTCGTGATCGACCAGGTCGCCTCGCTCACCGACCCGGCCGCGCTGGCCTGGCACGGCCGCCTGGTGCGGGGCGGGTCGGCTCCCCGGCCGCCCGGCTGACCGCGCGAAGGCCGGTGGGGGACCGAGGGCGACTTAGGCTAGCCTAAGCAGTATGACGGAGCGCCCGAAGAAGGTCACCGCCGCTAAGGTCCTGCGGACCGAGCGGCCCACCCCGCACCTGATCCGCCTGGTGCTCGGTGGTGAGGAGCTGACCGGGCTGCCAGTGGGCGCCTACACCGATCACTACATCAAGTTCGTCTTCCCGCCGGCCGGCGTGAGCTACCCGCACCCGGTGGACCTGGCCACGATCAAGCGGGAACTGCCCCGCGAGCAGTGGCCGCGGCTGCGCGCGTACACGGTGCGCGCCTGGGACGCCGCGGCGGGGGAGCTGACGGTCGACGTGGTGCACCACGGCGACGAGGGCCTGGCCGGCCCGTGGGCCGCCGCCCTGCGCCCCGGCGACGAGGTGCTCTTCACCGGTCCGGGCGGCGCGTACGCCCCGAGCCCGACCGCCGACTGGCACCTGCTGGTCGGGGACGAGAGCGCCCTGCCGGCGATCGCCGCCGCCCTGGAGCGGCTGCCCGCCGGCGCGTCCGCGACGGTCTTCGTCGAGGTCGAGGGCCCGGCCGACGAACTGCCGCTGGCCAGCCCCGGCGCGGTGGCGCTGACCTGGCTGCACCGGGCCGGCCGCCCGGTGGGCGACGCGCTGGTGGAGGCGGTCCGGGCGCTGGACTTCCCGCCCGGGTCGGTGCACGCGTTCGTGCACGGCGAGGCCACCTTCGTCAAGGGGCTGCGCCGGCTGCTGCGCGTCGAGCGCGGGGTGCCGCAGGAGGCGCTCTCCATCTCCGGCTACTGGCGTCGCGGCATGACCGACGAGGGCTGGCGCTCCACCAAGGCGGACTGGAACGCCCAGGTGGAGGCCGAGGAGGCGGCCGCTTCCCCCGCCTGAGCCCGCCGGTCTACGCCCCCTGCAGCGCCAGCCGGTAGAGCTGCGGCAGCAGCCACGGGGCGATCCACTGCTGCACGCCCTCCGGCGTGAAGTGCAGGCCATCGCTGCGTACCCGCACCCCGCCGGCCTCCCAGGTGAACCGGCCGTCCGGGCAGACCCGCCGGTTAAGGTCGAGCACCGTCGCACCGTGCCGGTCGGCGGCCGCCCGGAGCAGCCGGTTCCACCCGTCCACCCGCTGGGCGTCGTCCTCCGGCCACAGTCCGCCGTCCGGACGTTCCGCCCGCCGGGTGTACGGGGCGGTCAGCAGGGTCACGTGGGCGCCCCGGTCGGCGGCGATGTCGATCGCCTTGTCCAGCTCACCGGTCAGGTACTGGTCGAACGCCGGGTCGCCGACGTGCTGCCAGCGCCCGTCCAGCTTGCGGTCCATCAGCTCCCAGCGGTCCAGCAGAATCACCGCCACGTCCGGGTCGTCGGCGCGTACTCCCCGGCGCCAGCGGTCGTCCCAGTGCTCACAGCCGGGGTAGTTGGGGTGCGGCTCACCGATGTAGCGCAGCTCCGGCAAGCGGGCGATGCCGCAGCCCTGCACCGCCCGCACGCTGACCCCGAGCTTCTCCTGTTCGGGCAGGTAGGTGCCGAGGGACCAGGCGACGGAGTCGCCGAGGAAGGCGACCCGGGGCTGGCCCGGCTTGCGCCCGGGGCGGCGTACCGGAGGCACCGGGGTGGGGGAGCCGGCCGCGGCGCTCGCCGCCGGGGCCGGGGCGTCGAGGGCGATCGGCGGACGGGCCTTCGGCGCCGGTGGGACCGTGCCGAGCACGGCCACCGCGGCCACTCCGGCCACCGCCGTACCGGCC
>JBARAE010000924.1:0-7169 GCA_049791715.1 Micromonospora sp. | reverse complement strand
CCCGATACCAGTGGGCCGCGCGCCCGGTCTCCCGGCCGTCGGCCCGCCCTCAGTATGTCCGCTGCGGGTTGACCACGGACGCCGGACTGTTGACGATCCGTGCCTGATCGAGGTGCCGGGCCCGGTAAGCCTGCGGGGACACCGCGTGGGCGGCCCGGAACGCGCGGCTGAAGTGCGCCTTGTCCGGGAACCCCCAGCGGGCCGCGATCGCCTGGATCGGCCGGTCCCGCAGAGTCGGGTCGGCGAGGTCACGGCGGCAGCGTTCCAGCCGCTGGTCGCGGACGTACGCCGCGACGGTCGTCTCCTCGTCCTCGAAGAGCCGGTGCAGCGACCGGACGGAGAGGTGGTGCGCGTCGGCGATGTGCTGCGGGCTCAGCGTCGCGTCGCCGAGGTGCTGCCGGATGTGCGCGCGTATCTGGGCGAGCAGCGCCCGCCGGCGGACCTCGGTGGGTACGGCGTCCTCGGACACCAGGTGCCGACCGAGCATGGTGGAGGCCAGGTCCAGCCCGACGGTGGCCAACCGGTCGGCGTCCGCCGCGTGGTACTGCTCCGGATGGCTGGCGACCTGGATCAGGTACTGCGCGAGCAGCGCGCCGATTCCCTCGCTGCCGGACATCCGGCCGGCGAAGAGGGTGGCCAGCCGTTCCGGCGGAAGCGGCAGCGCGTCGTACGGGATGAACGCGACGATGGAGCTGGCCGGCTCGCGCCCCTGGTCGTCGCCGTAGTGGTTGACCTCGTGGGGGCGGGAGCAGTCGTAGAAGGTGAATTCATGAGCGGCGACGATGCTGCGCTGCCCCTCCTGGCTCGACGCGGCGTTGCCGGACGTGGTCAGCGCGAGGACGTAGTAGTCGGGGTCGGAGCGCTGGACCAGCTTCCGGGTGCGGACGCACTCCACCGTCGGGTAGCGGTAGTTGACGAGCTGCATCGGGCCGAGGTCGATGAAGTCCGCCCGGGCGACGAAGTCGTGGGCGTGGTCGGTGCGGACCCGTAGCGGCGCAGGTGAGCCGGAGATCATGTCGAGCCACACGCCGAACCGGTCGGCGGGTGGCACCTGCTCGGTGTCGAGGGTGTACCGAGGCAGCATCGCGTCCTCCCGTTGCGCTCGACCCGACCAGGTCCCGGCCGGCAGCGCGTCCATCGCGCCCCCGGAGTTCGTCGTCTGCCGTCATTGTCGACGACGTGCCCGGGACCGGCGCTTCCGCCGTCGGCCGGTGTCCGGTATGCGCCATTGACGACGATGGGCGCCCCGCTGTCGGGGCGCCCGGGAGGTCGTCGTTCGGTCAGTCGTTGAGCACCTGGGAGAGCCGGTCCCGGAAGCGACGCTCCGAGTCGCTGACCACGTCCCCGCCGAGGCCGAGGAGGCCGCCGGTGGAGGCGGCCGTCACCACCTGCTCGGCGATCTCCACCAGCCAGTGCTTGTACGCCCCGGCCTCGCCCTCGTCCACGCGGGTGGCGAGCAGGGCGGCCGCCGCGCCGGCCCGGGCCAGCACGTCGTCGATCATCGTCTGCGGGTCGGCGGGCTCGATGACCGGCAGTTCCTCGCCGGCCTCGGGGTCGCCGACCCGGCTGACCACCTCGCCGGCGACCGCGGCCACCAGCGGGCTGGCCGACTCCCGGCCGGCGGCGATCATCTCCAGCCCGGCGGCGTTCTCGGCCATGGTGCGCCGGGTGCCGTCCGACTCGGCGGCGCTCGCGGCGGTGAGGACCGACTGCGGCAGCCCGACCAGCAGCCCCCACTCCTCGTCGGAAAAACCGAACCCGGTGTACGCCGGCTGCTCGATCACGACAACAACACCTCTCTCACCTGGTCTCCGTGGTTCCGCCGGTTCCGCTTCCGCCCGGCGTGCCCGCCGACCCCGGAACCCGGCTCAGGTTAGTCCAGCGTCAACAGACCCTGTTCGGACACCACGGGCACGGACAGGGTCTTGTACCCCACCTCGTCGAAGAGCACCGTCATCCGGTCCTCCTCGTAGCCCATCACCATGCCGGTACCCCACTCCTGGTGCCGGACGTGGCTGTGCACCGGGAACGGTCCGACGGCTCCGTCGTCGGCGACGCTGGTGCCGGCGTGGCAGTTGTCGCAGTGTCCGCAGACCTCGCTCATCTGCTCGCCGAAGTACGCCAGCAGCGCCTGCCCCCGGCATCCGGTGGTCTCGGCGAAGGCACGCATCATGTCGGTCCGCGAGCGGGTGACCGCCTGCTGCCGCTCCGCCTCGGCCAGCGCCGCCCGGCCGGCCTCGGCCGGCTTCGGGGCGTACCGGGGTGCGCCGACGTGCTGCTTCGGCCGGGGTTCGGCGGCGCCCACCTGCTCCAGCAGCGACAGGTACTGCCCCAGCTTGCGCGGGCCGAGCCCGGTCAGCTCGCGCAGCTCCTTCTTGGTCCGCGCTTCCTTGCGCAGCAGGGCGGCCAGGTCGCGCAGTTCGTTCTCGTCGGGCAGGCCGCCGCTGAAGTAGCGCTGGAGGCCGACGTCCTCGGCCCGCCAGAGCAGCAGCACCCGGGCCGGCTCGCCGTCCCGCCCGGCGCGGCCGATCTCCTGGAAGTAGCTGTCCGGGGAGTCGGGCAGGGCCATGTGCACCACCCAGGCGATGTTCGGCTTGTCGATTCCCATGCCGAACGCCGAGGTGGCCACCATGATCGGCACCTGGTCGGCGAGGAACGCCTCGTGCAGGTCGTTGCGGGCGTTCGTGGGCATCCCGCCGTGGTAGCACTGCGCCGGGAAGCCGGCGTCGGTGAGCCGCTCGGCGAGCTCCTCCGCGGACCGGCGGGTGGGCACGTAGATGATGCCGGGCCTTCTGTCCTCCCGGAGCAGCCCGACCAGTCGCCGCCAGCGGTAGTCGTCGTCCGGGCAGTACGCCACCTCGAGGAAGAGGTTGGGTCGGTCCAGCCCGGAGATCACCACCTCGGGATCGCGCAGCCGGAGGCGGGCGATGATGTCCTCGCGTACCGGCGGGGAGGCGGTGGCGGTCAGGGCGACCACCGGGGGCCGGCCCAGGTCGTCGATGAGGTGGCCGAGCGCCAGGTAGTCGGGGCGGAAGTCGTGTCCCCAGGCCGAGATGCAGTGCGCCTCGTCGACTGCCACCAGCGCGGGCTTCAGCGATCTGACCTCCGCCATCCGCTCCGGTCGGGTGAGCGCCTCCGGGGTGATGAACAGGAATTCCGCCCGCCCCGCGCGGACCTCCTCGATCGACTCGGCCTGCTGTGCCGGGGTCTCGTCGGAGCTGATCCGGACCGCCCGCAGCTCGGGACGTTGCCGCTCGTTCAGCGCCGCGATCTGGTCCTGCTGGAGGGCGAGCAGCGGGGAGATGACCACGGTGGGTCCGAGGATCAGGCTCGCCGGTATCTGGTAGATCGCCGACTTGCCGGCGCCGGTGGGCAGGACCACCAGAGCGTCGCGCCGCTTCATCACCGCGCGCATCGCGGCCAGCTGATTGGGCCGAAGGGCGGTCCAGCCGAAGAGGCTGCGCGCAGCGCGGCGCAACGTCGTGGAGTGCCTGGTCAGTTTCATCGGTGGCCGGAGGTACCCGCGGCGATCACCGGCGAAACGTTGACACCCCCTGAGCGCCACGTCCATTATGAACGCACGCTCATGAACATATGTTCATAACGAGGGGAGTGGCATGGAGACGATCGTCAACCGGCACCAGGCCCAGGCGTGGAACGGCTACGAGGGACGGCACTGGGCCGCGCACCAGGACCGCTACGACGCGGTCAACAGCGGGTTCAACGAGGCCCTGCTCGCCGCCGTACGCCCCGGCGACCGGGTCCTCGACATCGGCTGCGGCAACGGGCAGCTCACCCGGCTCGCCGCCGCCCGTGCCGGTGCTCGGGAAGCGGTCGGCGTCGACCTCTCCGCGCCCATGCTGGATCGCGCTCGGGCCTCCGCCGCCGACGAGGGCGTGGCGAATGTCGAGTTCGTCCGCGGCGACGCGCAGGTCCACCCGTTCCCACCGGGCGCCTTCGACGTGGCGCTCAGCCGGTTCGGGGTGATGTTCTTCGCCGACCCCGTCGCCGCGTTCGGCAACGTCGGCCGGGCACTGCGCCCCGGCGGCCGGCTCGCCTTCGCCTCCCTCGACGACGTCCGCCACGGCGACCTGGGCCGGGTGCTCGCCGCCCTCGCCCGCCACCTGCCCCCGCCGGCGACCGACGGCACCGGCGTCGCGGAACCGCTCTCCCTCGCCGACCCGTCGGCCGTCCGGACCGTGCTCACCGCCGCCGGCTTCATCGCCGTCGACTGCGCCCCGGTGCAGGCGTCCCAGCTCTGGGGCCGTGACGCCGCCGACGCAGCCGGGTTCCTCGCCGGCTGGGGGCCGCTGCGGCACCAGCTCGATCGGGTCGACCCGGCGACCGCCGACCAGGCTCGCGCGGCCATGACGGACGCGCTGCGGGCGTACGAGCAGCCCGACGGGGTGCGCCTGCGCGGCACCGCCTGGCTGGTCACCGCGCGCCGCCCGGACTGACGGGCGAGGCGCTCACGGCGCGGCCCGCCGGCCGTGGCAGCGAGCCTAGGATGCCGGTGATGTCACCGAGGAGAGCGGCCGCGCTGCGGGGCGGCGAGCAGAGCCTGCGCGAGCACCTGATCGCCGCGGCCGGGCGGCTCGTCGCCCGCCGCGGTACGGCCGGATTGACGGTGCGCGACATCGCCCGCGAGGCGCAGGTGGCGGACGGGGTGCTCTACAACCACTTCGCCGACAAGGAGGAGCTGCTCGCGTACGCGCTGCACGCCCACGTGCGGGCGGCCGAGGCGGGACTGGAGGGGACGGCTCCGCAGCCCGGTGAGCGGACCGTCGAGGCGAACCTGCGGGCGTACCTCGACCGGGCGCTGGCGCTGCACACGGCGATCCTGCCGGCCTTCGCCGGCGTGGTGACCCAACCGGGGCTGCTCACCCGCCTCGCCGAGCTGCCGAACCCGGTCAGCGGCGGCCACGGCCTCCGGACCGAGCTGGCCGGCTACCTGCGCGACGAGCAGCGGCTCGGCCGGGTCGCCCGGGAGGCCAGCCCGGAGGCGGTGGCCACGCTGATCGTCGGGGTCTGCCACGACCTCGTCCTCGGCCACCTGCTCGATCCGTCGAGCGCGGCGCCGGCGCCCACGCCGGGCCTCATCGACGGCGTCGTCGCCACCCTGCTGCACGGCATCGTCGGGCCGTGATCGCCGGCCATCCGCGGCCGATCAGCGCAGCCGGGGCAGCACCTCCCGCTGGTAGAGGTCGAACAGGCCCTGGGTGTTCGGGCCGGTGTTGGCGACGTAGACCTCGTCGAAGCCGGCCTTGGCGTACTTGTCGATCATCTCCAGGTGGGCGTCGACGCTGTTGCCGCAGACGAACGACTCCTTCATCATCTCCGGCTTCACCAGCTGCGCGGCCTGCTGGAAGTGCTTCGGTGAGGGGAGCACCTGGGACAGCTCGCCCGGGACGCCCGCGTTCGGCCACTTCTCGTACGCGATCCGCGCGCCCTCGTCCTCGCTGTCGGCGTACGCGGCCTTGAACCCGGCCTGGCACGGCTTGTCACCGCCACCGTTGTCCCGGAACCGGCGCACCATCTCGGCGTCGGGCATGGTGCTGACGTAGCCGTCCCCGATCCGCGCGGCCAGGTCGATCGCCTTCGGGCCGAAGCCGGAGACGTAGACCGGCGGGGGAGTGTCCGGCAGCGTGTAGACCCGGGCGTGCTCGACGGTGTAGTGCTTGCCGTGGTGGTTGACGACGTCGCCCTGCCAGAGCCTGCGCATCACCTCGACCGCCTCCTCCAGCATCTCCAGCCGGACGTCGGCCTGCGGCCAGGCGTCGCCGAAGATGTGCTCGTTGAGCGCCTCGCCGGTGCCCACGCCGAGCACGAACCGGCCGTGGTGCAGCACCGCGCTGGTCGCGGCGGCCTGGGCGATCACCGCCGGGTGGATGCGGACCGTCGGGCAGGTGACCGCGGTGGTCACCGGCAGCGAGCAGACCTGGCTGAGCGCGCCGATGGTGGACCAGACGAACGGGCTCTGCCCCTGCGCGTCCACCCAGGGGTGGTAGTGGTCGGAGATCCACAGTGCCTCGAAGCCGGCCCGCTCGGCGCCGCGGGCCTGTTCGAGCAGCTCCGCCGGGGTGTACTCCTCGCTGGACAGAAAGTAGCCGATCTTCATGGTTCCCCCTCGCCGCGTTGCGGTGCCGTCCGCACCCACCTGGACAACGAGAGCGGTACCCGCCCCGGCGGTGGACCGAACCGGTCGGCGGAGGTCAGCGGCGGAACATCGCCCGGATGGCGATGAGCAGGAACAGGCCACCGACCACGAGGCCGAGCAGCCGTACGCCGGGGATGTCGGCCGGGCTCGTCGCGTCGGCCAGCAGCGCGGGGTCCATGGGGGCACTCTCCCACGAGGGTGGGGGCGGCGCCAGGCCGAAACAGTAAGGTTTATTGACTATTCTGGGTCTCGATGTGACCATGGCTGCACCGCCGCAGCTGGCGGGCTGCCCGGCAGTGGGGAAGCGGGGGTACGGGACCGGCATGAGCGCACCGATGGGGAACCTGGCGAGCCTCGCCGCCGCCGTCCTGCAACCCGGGTTCGTCGGTATCACTCCGCCACCGTGGATCCGCCGGTGGCTGGGCGAGGGCCTCGGCGCGGTGGTCCTCTTCGCCCGCAACATCGTCGGTCCCGAGCAGCTCGCGGCGCTCACCGCGGCGCTGCGCGCGGAACGGCCCGACGTCATCGTCGCCATCGACGAGGAGGCCGGCGACGTCACCCGGATCGAGTCCGCACACGGCAGCTCCCGCCCCGGCAACTTGGCCCTCGGCCTCATCGACGACCCGGCGCTGACCGAGGCGGTCGCCCGGGACCTCGGCGCGGAACTCGCCGCGGCCGGCGTGACCCTCAACTACGCGCCGGACGCGGACGTCAACTCCAACCCGGACAACCCGGTGATCGGGGTCCGCTCCTTCGGCGCCGACCCCGCCCTGGTCGCCCGGCACACCGCCGCCTGGATCCGCGGGCTCCAGGCCAGCGGGGTGGCCGCCTGCGCGAAGCACTTCCCCGGCCACGGCGACACCCGGGTCGACTCCCACCACGACCTGCCCCGCATCGGCGGCGACCGGAACCGACTCGACGCCGTCGAGCTGGCCCCCTACCGGGCCGCCGTGACGGCCGGCGTGCAGGCCGTGATGACCGGGCACCTGCTGGTGCCCGCGCTGGACCCGGA
>JBARAE010000923.1:0-1565 GCA_049791715.1 Micromonospora sp. | reverse complement strand
GGCCGGCGGCGGCCGACCGCGAGGTCCGCCGAGCCGGAAGCAACCGGCGCGACCAGCGCGGGAAGCTCGGCGGGGTCGAAGGACCCGTCGGCGTCGAGCACGCACACCAGGTCCGCGTCGGCCGCCTCCAGCCCGGCGTGCACGGCGGCGCCGTAGCCCCGGCGTGCCTCGTGCACTACCCGGGCGCCGTGCCGGCCGGCGACCTCGGGCGAGCCGTCCCGCGAGCCGTTGTCCACCACGATCGCCCGGTAGCCGGGGGGCAGTGCGGTGAGCACGCCGGGCAGCGCGGCGGCCTCGTCCAGACAGGGCAGTACCACGTCGATCTGTGTCGGCATACCGCCGACGCTAGGGCGCAACGCGGCCCCGGGAGGGCGGATCGAGCCTTACGAATCGCTTACCGCGTACCGGATTCTTACCGGACGGTGACGTCGTGCCGGTTCGGCTGCCGCGGGGCCCGCGCAGGTCGTACCGTCCGGTCGTCATGACCTCGACCCAGGCGCCGGCCCGCGCATCCGTCCGGGCCTCGACCCGCCGTTCCGCCGACCTGATCGCGCTCGGTGTGGAGGCGGTGCTGCTCGCCGCCGCCGTGGCGGTGGGTGCGGTGCTCAACGCGCGCGGGGTGGGCCTGCACGCCGACGCCGCACCGCTGTACGCCACGTGGCGGCCGCACGTCGGCTGGGGCACCCCGGCCGCCGTGCTCGTCGCCGTCGCGGTCATCGGGTGGGGGGTCCGGTGGGCGCGGACGGCCCGGTGGACCGTCCTGCTGGGCGCCGGCTACCTGGCGGCGCTGGCGTGGACGATGTCGCTCGCGCTGGTGGACGGCTGGTCGGCGTTCACCGAGAAGCTCACCCCGCAGGCGGAGTACCTGCACGAGGTGCCCCGGGTCGCCGACATCGGCGCCATGCTCGCCGGTTTCAGCGGCGGCATCCTCGACTTCCAGCCCGACTCCTGGTCCACCCACACCGCCGGCCACCCGCCGGGGGCGCTGCTGGTCTTCGTATGGCTCGACCGGGTCGGCCTCGGCGGTGGCGCCGCTGCTTCGCTGACCTGTGTGCTGGTGGGCGCCACGGTCACCCTGTCGGTGCCGGTGGCCCTGCGGGCGCTCGGTGCGGCCGATGCCGCCCGCGCCGTGCTGCCGTTCCTGGTGCTCCTGCCGGGTGCCGTGTGGGTGGGGGCGTCCGCCGACGGCCTCTTCGCCGGGGTGGTCGCCGCCGGTCTCGCGCTGCTCGCGGTACGCGGACGGGCGGCGGCCGCCGCGGGCGGGCTGCTGCTCGGCTTTGCGTTGTACCTGTCGTACGGGTTCGTGCTGGTCGCGCTGCTGGCGCTGGCCGCGCTCGCGCTGCGGGCCACCGACCGGTGGGCCACGCTGCTGTCCGCCCTCGCCGGCGTCGCCGCCGTGGTGGTCGCGTTCACGCTCGCCGGTTTCGGGTGGTGGGACGGCTACCACCTGGTGCGGGTGCGCTACGACCAGGGGTGGGCGGCCGACCGCCCGTACGGCTACTGGGTGTGGGCGAACCTGGCGGCGCTGATGCTCTCCGCCGGCCCGGTGCTCGGGCCGGCACTGC
>JBARAE010000922.1:0-6192 GCA_049791715.1 Micromonospora sp. | reverse complement strand
CCCCTCGGCACCCGGCTCACACGCCGCAACGCCGGGGGATGCGGTGGCGGCGGCTGCCGGGCCCACCGCGGCGGAGGCTCCACCGGCCGCCAGGAATGTCGCAGCGGTAGCGGTCAGGACTGCTAGTTGTAACGTGGATCTCCTGTGCATTGACGCACCTTTCACCCATGGGGGATGGAGGGTCACAGACGGGGGCGAACGACGCCACCACGGAGAAGCGTGACATCGTCGTCTCGGTATGGAAACACGTCATCCACGTGAACAACAGGCCCCCGAGGGTCGGACCCAGACCGGGACGTACGAGCAGCGGGCCAGGTCAGTCGCGGTATCCTGCCGGCACCGCCGCTCATGCCTCCGCCCCAGCGCACCTACCGCGGCCGGTCGAACCGGTCCGTCAACCACGGGAGTGCGAACCCGCGTGCCGGTTGGGAGAATCAGCAGATGATGACGACCCGTCCCGGTTTCCACCTCGCGATTCCGGTTGATGACCTGGCGCGCGCACGTGCGTTCTACGGCGGCGTGCTCGGGCTCGCCGAGGGGCGCTCGGCCGACGCCTGGGTGGACTGGAACTTCTACGGCCACCAGGTGGTGACCCACGTCGTACCGGCGGCGCGGCAGGCCGACGCGGGCCGCAACCCGGTCGACGGACACGACGTACCGGTGCCGCACTTCGGACTCATCCTGTCGATCGAGGACTTCCACGCGCTGGCGGAGCGGATCCGCGCCGCCGGCGCCGAGTTCGTCATCGAGCCGTACCTGCGGTTCGCCGGCGAGCCGGGCGAGCAGTGGACGATGTTCTTCCGCGACCCGGCCGGCAACGCCATGGAGTTCAAGGCATTCCGGGACGAGTCGCAGATCTTCGCCACGTAGTGGCGGACCGGCGGAAAGGGCTCAGCCCGCCGACGGGTGGTGGGCGTCGACCGCCCCGCCCATGCGGGTGACGGCGTCGGTGAGGATCGCGGGTGCGGTGGCGAAGTTGAGTCGTACGAAGCCCGCCCCGCCGCTGCCGAAGACGTGGCCGGAGCTGAGGGCGACGCGCGCCCGGTCCAGGAACATCTTCGCGGGCCCGGCGAGATCGCTGGCCACGCCGGGTTCGCTGCCCGGCTGCTCGGTGTCGATGCCCAGCCTCGAGCAGTCCAGCCAGGCCAGGTAGGTGCCCTCGGGGCGGTGGTAGGTGACGGACGGGAGGTGCTTCGCCAGCAGCGTCTCCAGGAGCGTGCGGTTGGCGTCGAGGCCGTCGAGGAGGAGGTCGAGCCACGGTCCGCCGGCGCGGAACGCGGCGGTGTGCGCGAGGACGCCCAGGTGGCTGGGCCCGTGGCTGACCTCTTCGGGCATGCGGGCGAGGTCGGCGGCGGTCTGGGGCCCGGCGACCGCGAGCGCCGCCTTGAGGCCGGCGAGGTTCCAGGCCTTCGAGGCCGAGATCAGGGCGAACGCGTTCTCGGCGCCGGTCACCGTGAGGTACGGGGTGAAGTGCGCCCCGGGGAGCACGAGGGGGGCGTGGATCTCGTCGGAGATCACTCGCACGCCGTGCCGGTCGGCCAGTTCGGCGACCGCCTCCAGCTCGTCGCGCCGGTGGACGACGCCGGTCGGGTTGTGCGGGTTGCACAGCAGGAACGCCGGCCGGCGGCCGCAGGCCCGGGCCCGGCGGAACGCCTCGTCGAGAGCGCCGGGGTCCATCCGCAGGTCGGGTCCCAGCGGGGCCTCGAGCACCTGCCGGCCGGCGTGGCTGACGAAGGCGTAGAAGGGCGGGTACACGGGGGAGCAGACCACCACCGCGTCTCCGGGATCGGTCACGAGCCGGAGCACCTCGACGATGCCCATCATCACGTCGGGTACGACGGTGGTGTGGTCGACGCGGAAGTCGTTCCAGCCCCACCGCCGGGCGGCGAAGTCGCCGAGCGCCTCGGCGTACCCCGTCCCGTACGCGTATCCGGTGTCACCGAGGTCGACCGCGCGGCGAAGCGCGTCGGCCACCGGGGGAGCGAGGGGTACGTCCATCTCGGCGACCCAGAGGGGGAGCACGTCGGACGGGTGCAGACGCCACTTCACGCTGGTGCGCTGCCGGAGTTGGTCCAGCCTGAGCAGGGTGAGCGGATTCCGCGCCGCGGAGCCGTCGGCGGAGGGGGCAGGGCTTGCCATGCCGCCCACCCTAGGCCGTACCTCGACCCGTGCACATGTTCCACGATCAAGGGCGGGGCACCGGCCCCCCATGACGCGCCGCCGGCAAGTAGTCTCCCGGCGGAGAGGAACGCCATGATCAGTCGTCGAAAGTTGATCGCCACCGGTCTGGGGGTCACGGCCGGCCTCGTGACCGCAGGTTGCCGCCGGGAGCCCTCGGCCGACGCCGCGTGGTCGGGCCCGGGCCTCGCTGCGGCGAGCGCGCCCGCGAGCGAGGTGCGAGTGACCGTCACGCCGGCCGCCGATGCGACGAAGGTGTCGCCCCTGGACGAGGTCGTTGTGGCGGTGGAGGGCGGCACGCTCAAGGACGTCTCGGTTGCCACGGGGAGCAAGACCGTCGCCGGCAAGCTGGACAGCGACGATCAGACGTGGCGTTCGACCGGGAAGCTGGCCTATGGCAAGACCTATACCGTCACCGTGTCGGCGGCCGATGCCGCGGGTGCGCTGACCCGGCACACCAGCAGCTTCCGCACCGTCAAGCCCTCCGGGGTCGCCTCCGTGACGTTCCAGGCCAACGCGCTGACCGCCCTCCGGGACGGCGGCACCTACGGCGTCGGCCAGCCGGTCATGGTGAACTTCAGCCGGCCCGTCAGGAACCGCGCCGAGGCAGAGAAGGCGATGCTGGTGGAGACCACGCCGGCCGTCGAGGGACGGTGGCGCTGGATCGACGGCCAGAACGCGCACTGGCGGCCGGCGAAGTACTGGACTGCGGGCACGAAGATCTCGGTGCGGATCAACCTCTTCGGCCACAACCTCGGCAAGGGCGTCTACGGCGGCGCCAACGCCAGCACGAACTTCACCATCGGCCCGTCGCGGATCGCCATCGCCGACGCCAGCACCCACCGCATGAAGGTCTACCTCGACGGCAAGATGGTGCGGGACATCCCGATCAGCATGGGCAAGGGCGGCACCGCCGTGGGCGCGAACGGGGAGATCATCAGCTACTGGACGCGCTCCGGCCCGCACGTGGTGATGACCCGGGAGCCCTCGCACCGGATGACCTCGGCCAGCTACGGGGTCGACGACCCCAAGGACCCCAACTACTACGACGAGATCATCAAGCTCTGTCTGCGGATCTCGTACTCGGGCGAGTTCGTGCACCTGGCCGACTGGAACATCGGTGTGCAGGGGAGCCAGAACACCTCGCACGGCTGCATCAACGTCGGACCCGCCGATGCCCGATGGTTCTACGACACCTTCCGGCTCGGCGACGTGGTCGACGTACGCAACACCCCGCGACGGATGGCGCTCACCGACGGGGTGGGCGACTGGACCGTACCGTGGGACAAGTGGTGACCTGAGGCGCGCGGAGTAAGCACGCGTGTGCTGGGCCGTCGGGCGGCCCAGCACACGTTTTCTTTCGTCAGGTCAGATCATCCACCGGTGGCGCTGGACGAAGGGCAGCCGTGCCCAGATGCGTCCGAGGCCCCAGGTGTGCCCGGCGTACCCGGCGGCGAGGACGACCAGGACCACCGCGTAGATGACGTGGTAGTCGGTGATCGGGTTGGTCGACCCCGACGCTTCACCGGCTGCGGTGAGCCGGGCGAGCGGGAACTCGGCCAGCCACATCAGGGCCATGATGAGGGCGCCGGACCCGGCGGCGACGCGCAGCCCGATGCCCAGGATGAGCGCGGTACCGACGGCGGCCATGCCGGTCATGAACAGGATGTCCGCCCACCAGGTACCAGCGATCGTGTGCGCGATCGACTGGAACGGGCCGACCTCGACGTGGGACAGGAAGCCCTTGGTCGGCGAGCCGCCGTTGATCCAGGCCCGCGCGGTCGGGGTCGAGTAGCCCAACCCGAACGTCTTGTCCAGGAACGCCCAGAGGAACACGAACCCGGTCGTGATCCGCAGGACAGCCAACGCGCGGGCGGCGGTGTCGGTGAGCATGTGGCCGGGGGACGCGGCGTGCTCGAGACCGTGCGCCGGAACCTTGACGGGAACCTTGATGCTGTTCGTGCGGCTGGTCATTTGGTGCCTCCGGGACTGGCCGTCTTCTCTTCTTGACACCCTCACCCTCCCTCACGGGATGGTGCGGCGCGCGGGCCAGAACACCTCATTCGGCCGGGACCAAGGTCCCGACCTGACCCGCGGCGGCGCCACTTGACCGATCCCGCTACCTTCGTAGCCGTCGCTGCACCCGGGGGAGGAGTGGGCTGACGATGGACCAGGCAGTTACCGCGGTTGTGACCGTCATCGCGGTCCTTGCGGGAGCAGCGGGCACCTACATCGTCGGCAGGCTGACAGATCGCGACAGGTTCGCCCGTGAGCTCCAGGTGCGGTGGGATCAGCGCCGACTGGACGCGTACCTGGCTTACGTCTCGGCAGCGAAACTGGTCGGCACCCTTGCCAACCGGATCCACGCCCAGCGGCTCGGCGGCCCGGCCGAAGCCGACCTTCGGGCGTTGCTCCAGGAGTTGGCGGACGTCGAGGTACGGAGAAGCGAGGCGTTCGAGGCGGTGCCCCTGTTGGCGGACGGCCGCACCATCGAGGCAGCCCACGAGCTGAACCGCGCTGTATGGCAGCTTGAGCAGCCCGCCCGGCAGGGGCGGACGCTGGACGAGGAGGCCTGGCACGCTCTGGCGGACAAGTGGGTCAGCGCCCTGAACAACTTCCACTCCGCAGCGCGGGATGGGCTGAACGTGCCCGGGCGGTTTTCCCGGCGGGACATCGCGGCACTGCTGGTCTCGCGTCCTGACCAGGAAGAGGTGTGACCTCCACCGGCACGGACGGCGAGGCGGTCACCGGAAATCCGTTCGGGCGGATCGCCGCTGCTCTGCCACCCTGGCGGGATGCTGCTCAAGCTGACCGGGTCCAGTTGTTCGGGCAAGTCGACGCTCGCCTTCGCCGTGGCAGACCGGCTCCGGCGGGTCGCCGTGCACGACTTCGACGAGGTCCGGGTACCGGAGGGTGCCGATCGCCGCTGGCGCCACCGCACCACCGAGCTGTGGGTGCGCCGCGCGCTGGACTATCAGCGCCGGGGAATGGACCTCCTCCTGACCGGACAGTCCCCGCTGGGGGAGGTCCTGGCGGCGCCCTCCGCCCCGCTGCTGGACGGGATCGCGGTGTGTCTCGTTGACGTCGCCGACGAGGTGCGGCGCGAGAGGCTCGCCAGGCGCGACCCCGGCCGGTGGGATGACGCAGCGGTCGGCGCCTTCCTCGGCTGGGCCGACTGGCACCGCGGGCACGCCCGCGATCCCCGGCACCGGCCTGACGTCATCGTCGAGGACGGCTGGCCGGCAATGGTGTGGGACCGCTGGACCGGGTGGGCCGCCGGGGATCGACGTTGGCGAACCGACCTGCTCGACACGACCGACCAGCCGGTCCCGCAGGCCGTGGACCAGGTCGAGCAGTGGATCACCGAGCGGCGTGCGGCCCACCGGTCCGGCCGGCTTCCCCTTGCCCGGGGCTGGACCGAGATGCCGCTTCCCGCCGACGGGCAGATTCCGTCCTGACCGGTTGCGGCGCATGGGGAGCCGTTTGCGGGGGTAGAAGGACATCACTGCGCCGGCACGGGGTAGGGGCAACGTCGCCCCGGCTGGCTCCACGGGGCTCAGCACCCCGGACCTGTTGACGGCGCGACGTGCCAGATCCTCAGCCAATGGAGGAGGGGGCCGACCATGTCCACCCTGCCCGCGCCCCGGCCGGTTGACGCCGGCCTGTCGATTCCCCGGGAGTACGTGCGTTATCTGCAGGCCCGGCTGCTGGAAGCCGAGGCGAGCCTGGCGGCGATGAACGAGAAGTACGACCGGACCAAGGCTCGCTTCGACCGTTGCTACGCGCGCCGGGGCATCACTCCGGACGCCGACATCGTCAGCTACATCAACGCCAAGACCATGAACCCCGAACTCAAGTTCTGGTACTCGAAGGTCGAGCACTTCCAGCGCGAGGTCGCCGCCTACGGGGCGGCGCTGACCGGCCTCGACGCCGCGCGTCGCTTGCTCGGCGACGACCGTGCCCGCGTACCGGCGGAGAGCGCCCGCGTCGGCGGCGGCCGGCGCGGCTTCACCC
>JBARAE010000921.1:0-12191 GCA_049791715.1 Micromonospora sp. | reverse complement strand
GTGCTGGGGGGCGGGCACGGGGCCCGCACCCCTGCCGCGTCTCAGGCCGCCACGGCGTCCAGCGCGGCCCGCAGCCGGCCAGTGGCTTCGTCGGCGATCGCCCGCAGCTCGGGCGCATCGCTGAGCTGCACCATGACCTGTGGGTCCATGGCCTGGACCACGGTGGTGTCCGGGCCAACGGCGCGGACGGCTACGTTGCACGGCAGGAGCAGGCCGATGGCCGGATCAGCCTGCACCGCGCGGTGCGCCAGGGGCGGATTGCAGGCACCCAGGATGAGGTACTCCTCCATGTCGACCCCCAGCTTCTCGCGGAGCGTCGACCGCATGTCGATCTCGGTCAACACCCCGAAGCCCTGGTCCTTCAGCGCCGCCCGGACGCGCTCGACGGTCGGGCCGAACCCGGCGGACAGGCGGACGGTCATCGCGTAGCTCATGCGTTTGCTCCCCTCAGTTGAAATGATGCCGGTCCCGAGGGACCGGCTCCGGCTGTTCGGAGATGCCCGCTCAGGTCAGTCCGCGGAGCATTCCGTGCCAGTACATCGCCGGCAGCCCGTACCGCTTGAGCAGCCACATGTCGTAGCGCGGCTTCATCGTGTCGATCAGTGGGAAGCTCGGCTTGGGCTTCTGCTCGTAGTCGAACTCGGCAAGCAGCATCCGGTTGTGGGCGGTGACCAGCGGGCAGGAGGTGTAGCCGTCGTAGCGCGCCGGCAGCGGCTCCCCGCGACGCGCCGCGAGCAGGTTGGTCGCCACGACCGGCGCCTGCTTGCGGATGGCCGCGCCGGTCTTGGAGGTGGGCAGGTTGGCCACGTCCCCGAGGGCGAAGACCTCGGGCCAGCGGGGGCTCTGGAGCGTGTACCGGTCGACCGCCAGGTAGCCGAACGGGCTCTCCGGGTCGGCCAGCGCACTGCCCTTCAGCCAGTCCGGCGCGCTCTGTGGCGGCACGGCGTGCAGCAGCTCGTAGTCGACGGTCTCCTTGGTGCCCGCGGCGTTGTCCAGGATGACCGCCCGCCGGCTGTCCCCGTCGACCTCGACGAGCTGCGACTCGTAGCGCACCTCGATGCCGTAGTCGGCGGCGATGCCGGTGAGGACCTTGGCCCAGTCCGGCTGGCTGAAGATGGTCGCCGTGGGCAGCACGAGGATGATCCGGATCCCGTCCAGCAGGCCCTGCCGGCGCCACCAGTCGGCCGCCAGGTAGGCGATCTTCTGCGGCGCGCCGCCGCACTTGATCGGCCCCGCCGGCATGGTGAAGATCGCCGTTCCGCCGCGTACGGCCCGGATGAAGTCCCAGGTGAGCGGGGCCAGGTCGGCCCGGTAGTTGCTGGACACCCCGCGCCGGCCCACCGACTCGGCCAGGCCGGGCACCGCGCCGAAGTCGAGCTGAAGCCCCGGCGCCATGATGAGCTGGTCGTATCCCACGGTCTCGCCGCCGTTGAGCGAGACGGTGCGATTGTCCGGATCGGCGCCGGTCGCCCGGTCGCGGATCCAGCCCACGCCCTTGGGAATGAGCTTTCGTTCCGGCCGTACGGTTTCCGACGCGCTGGCCAGTCCGCCCCCGACGAGCGTCCAGAGCGGCTGGTAGTAGTGCTGCTCGGCGGGCTCGATGAGGGCGATGTCACCGACGCCCGCGCGGCGCAGCCGCGCCGCGACGCTGATCCCCGCCGTGCCACCGCCGACGATGACCACCTGGTGGTGCCGTACCGGAGCCATGGAACCTCCCGGAGGTGAGAAGGGTGGTCGCCGGGGGCACATCCTCCCGACGGCCGGGGGAATCCCCGGGCGACCCTCCCGGTTCAGGATACCGGTGGGGGTATCCAGTGGCGAGACCCGTACCCCCTGGGGTATCTTTTTGCGTGGGAGGTAGTGCGGTGAAGCTTCGGCCTGACATGACCAGCGAGGCCCTGACCCGACTCAAGCGGGCGCGGGGGCAGCTCAACGCGGTCATCGAGATGATGGAGAGCGGTCAGGACTGCCGCGAGGCGCTGACCCAGCTGGCCGCGGTGTCGAAGGCGATCGACCGCGCGGGCTACAAGATCATCGCCTCCGGGATGCGGCACTGCAACGCCGCCCGCGACCGGGGCGAAGCGCCGGAGATGACCGAGGAGGAGCTGGAGAAGCTCTTCCTGGCTCTGGCCTGAGCGGGAGATGACCGGACCCACGCCGCGTAGCCGCGGCGGGGCGGGTAATCATCCCGCGAACCTGAACCGACGCAGAAGTCTGCCTCCCACATACCCCCGGGGGTATGTGGAGAATTGCGAAGGGAGAACGGCAATGGCAGTAGAGGTGTCCGTCATCGCGACGTCCTCGCTCGGCGACCGCAGCTACCTGGCCTCCAACGGCCAGGTGGCGATCGTGGTCGACCCGCAGCGCGACATCGACCGGGTCCTGTACCTCGCCGGCAAGAAGGGCGTGCGGATCACCCACGTGGTCGAGACGCACATCCACAACGACTACGTCTCCGGCGGACTGGAACTCGCCCGGGTGACCGGCGCCCACTACCTGGTGGCCGCGGCCGACGAGGTCGGCTTCGACCGCATGCCGGTTTCCGACGGCGACGTGGTGTCCGCCTCGGACGCCCTGCGCCTGCGGGTGATCGCCACGCCGGGCCACACCTTCCACCACCTGTCGTACGTCCTCGACGAGGCCACCGACGGCGACTGGCAGCCGACGGGCGTCTTCACCGGTGGGTCACTGCTCTTCGGCACGACCGGGCGCACCGACCTGCTCGGCAAGGAACACGCCAACGAGCTTGCCCACCACCAGCACGCCTCGGCGAAGCGGCTGGCCGACCTGCTGCCCGATGGCGCCCAGGTGTGGCCCACGCACGGCTTCGGCAGCTTCTGCTCGGCCACCCAGGCCGACGCGCCCGACTCGACCATCGGGCGGGAGAAGCAGGCGAACCCGGTCCTGAAGCTGGCGGCGGACGAGTTCGTCACCCAGACCCTCGCCGGTCTGGACGCCTACCCGGCGTACTACGCCCACATGGGCGTGGCGAACTTCGCCGGCCCCGCAGCCGTGGACCTCACCCCGGTGACCCGGGCGGACGCGGCCCAGCTGCGCGAGCGGATCGCGGACGGCCAGTGGGTCGTGGACCTGCGGCACCGCAAGGCGTACGCCGCCTCGCACCTGGCTGGCACGGTCAGCCTCGGGCTGGACGGCCCGATGTCGACCTGGCTCGGCTGGCTGATCGACTGGGGCGTGCCGATCACCCTGCTCGCGGAGACGCCGGAGCAGGTCGCCGACGCCCAGCGCGAGCTGGTCCGGATCGGCATCGACCGGCCGGCCGCGCAGGCCACCGGCGAGGCCGAGCAGTGGGCGGCCGAACCCGGACAGCTCCGGGAGATGCGGATGGCGGACTTCCCGGCCCTCGCGGCGGCCCGCGCGGGCAACACCCCCGCCGGCCTGCCGCACCCGGACGTGGTCCTGGACGTGCGGATGACCAACGAGTGGCGCAACGGCCACATCGAGGGCGCCGTGCACGTCCCGCTGCCGGATCTGCCCAAGCGGCTGGCCGACGTACCGGCCGGCGCCGTCTGGGTGCACTGCGGCTCCGGCTACCGGGCCACCGCCGGGGCCTCGCTGCTGGCCAACGCCGGCCGCGAGGTGGTCGTCATCGACGACAAGTTCGACCAGGCCGAGGCGGCGGGCGTCGCCATGGCCGACAAGGCCTGACCTGTAGCCGAATCCGGCCGGCGCGACTGCGCGCCGGCAGGCATCCCACCCTGCCGCTAACCATGGCGGTTTGTCCCTGAACGAGGAGAAATGAGCACTTCCGAGACCACCCGCACGGCCACCCTGGACGCCACCACCCTGCGTGAGCTGATCGACGCCGGCCGGTCCCCCCGTCTGCTCGACGTGCGCACCCCGGCCGAGTTCGAGACCTCCCACATCCCCGGCGCCTACAACGTGCCGCTGGACCTCCTCAAGGAGCACCGCGAGGAGCTGCGCAACCACCTGGACGAGGACGTGGTGCTGATCTGCCGCTCCGGCGCCCGTGCCACCCAGGCCGAGCAGGCCCTCGCCGGCGTCGGACTGCCGAACCTCAAGGTCCTGAACGGCGGCATGCTCGCCTGGCAGGCCACCAACGCGCCGATCCGGCAGGGCAAGCAGCGCTGGGACCTGGAGCGCCAGGTGCGGCTGGTCGCCGGCTCGATCGTTCTGCTCAGCATCCTCGGTTCGGTGTTCGTGCCGGGTCTGAAGTGGGTCGCCGGGTTCATCGGCGCCGGCCTGACCTTCGCCGCCGTGACCAACACCTGCGCGATGGGCATGATGCTCGGCAAGCTGCCGTACAACCGGGGCGCCAGCTGCGACCTGGACACCATCGTCGGCCAGCTGCGAACCCCTGGTGGGCGGGCATGAGCGCCACCCTGCTGCTGACCGTCGGGCTGGCCGTGCTGATCGGCGTCAGCCTCGGCCTGCTCGGCGGCGGCGGCTCGATCCTCGCCGTACCGCTGCTGGTCTACGTCGCCGACCTGCCGGCCAAGGAGGCGATCGCCACCTCGCTGCTCGTCGTCGGGGCCACCAGCGCCGTGGGCGTCATTCCGCATGCCCGGGCCAACCGGGTGCGCTGGCGTACCGGTCTCATCTTCGGCTTCGCCGGCATGACCGGCGCCTACGCCGGTGGCCGACTGGCCGAGTTCATCCCGGCCGGGTTCCTGCTCACTGGTTTCGCGATCATGATGCTGGCCACCGCGATCGCAATGATCCGGGGCCGTCGCTCCGCGGAGGGGAAGCCGGTGCCGCACGAGCTGCCGGCGTTCCGGGTGATCATCGACGGCATCGTGGTCGGCCTGGTCACCGGACTGGTCGGCGCAGGCGGCGGCTTCCTGGTGGTGCCCGCCCTGGCGCTGCTCGGCGGCCTGCCGATGCCGGTCGCGGTCGGCACCTCGCTGGTGGTCATCGCGATGAAGTCCTTCGCCGGTCTGGCCGGCTACCTGTCGAGCGTGAGCATCAACTGGGGCCTGGCCGCCGCGGTGACCGTCGCGGCCATCGTCGGCAGCGTCCTCGGCGGGCGGCTCGCCGGGAAGATCCCGGCGGACGTCCTGCGCAAGTCGTTCGGCTGGTTCGTCGTGGTGATGGGCGTCTTCGTCCTCGGCCAGCAGCTGCCCGAGGAGCTGCGGACCAACCCGCTGCTCTGGGCGGGCATCGGCGTTGCCGGCGTGATCGCGGTGGCGGTCACCGTGCTGCGCGGTCGTCGCAAGCCCGCGCCGCAGAGCGAGCCGGTCGCCCCGGAGCCGATCGGGTCTCCGTCTCGCCACTGAGCTCCTGCTGCACGAGGGGCGCCCGGTAGATCCGGGCGCCCCTCGCCTGCTTTACTAGCTACCCTAGTACTAGGATAGCTAGTACTAAGCACGATAGTAGATGCCGACGACAGCTGGAGGAGACATGACGAAGCCGACGCGCAAGAGCGCCCGGCGTACTCCCCCGATCCGTCGGGCGGCTGGCTGGCTAGGCCCGGTTGTGGTTATTGCGATCGTCGCCGTCCTGGCGATCCTCGCCCGGCCCGCCGACAAGCCCTCCGAGCCAGCAGCCGGGACCGCCGCTGGCGGATCGGCCGGTGGCGAGACGGAGAACCCCTTTGCCAGCCTGGCCCGGCGGGCGCCCAACGACCCCCTCGCGCTCGGCAAACCCGACGCGCCCCTCGTGATCCTCGAGTACGCCGACTTCCAGTGCCCCTTCTGCGGGCGGCACGCCCGCGAGACCGAGCCAAAGCTGATCAAGGACTACGTCGACAAGGGCCTGGTCCGCATCGAATGGCGCGACCTGCCCTACCTCGGTGCCGAGTCGAACGACGCGGCCGCGGCCGGGCGCGCCGCCGCCGCCCAGGGGAAGTTCTGGGAGTTCCACAACGCCGTGTACGCGAAGGAGCGCCGCGTGAACAGCGGTTCCCTGGACGAGGGCGCGCTGCGTGACATCGCCAAGAGCATCGGGCTGGACCTCGTCCTGTTCGACACCGACCGTGCCTCCGCCGCCACCCGCACAGCCGTCACGCGCGACCAGCAGGAGGCGACCTCGATGGGCATCACCGGCACCCCGGCGTTCATCGTCGGGGACACGCCCGTGATGGGGGCGCAGCCGTACGAGGTGTTCAAGCAGGCCATCGACAAGCAGTTGGAGGCGAAGTGAACCACGTCGGGTACCTCGCCGCCCTGCTCGGCGGGGTGCTCGCCCTGCTCAGCCCGTGCAGCGCCATGCTGTTGCCCGCGTTCTTCGCCTACGCCTTCCAGAACCCGCGCCAGTTGCTCGCCCGCACCGGCATCTTCTACCTGGGCCTCGCCGCCGTCCTCGTACCGCTCGGGGCCGGGTCCTCGGTCGTGGCCGGTGCCTTCTTTCAGCACCGGGAGACCCTGATCCTGGTCGCTGGATGGTCGATCATCGCGCTGGGTGTGATGCAGCTGGTCGGCAAGGGTTTCACCTTCGGGCCGGCCCAGCGGTTGATGGGACGGATCAACGGCGACTCTCCACTGTCGGTGCTCGCCCTCGGCGCGGTCTACGGGCTCGCCGGATTCTGCTCCGGCCCGATCCTGGGTGGCATCCTGACGGTCGCCGCGGCCTCGGAGCAGCCCGCGACCGGTGGTGCCCTGCTGGCCGTCTACGCACTGGGCATGACGGTGCCCCTGCTGCTGCTCGCCCTGGTGTGGGATCGGTGGCGCATCGGCGAGCGCCGGTGGCTGCGGGGCCGGCAGTTCTCCGTCGGCCGGCTGCACCTGCACACCACGTCAACCGTCTCCGGTCTGCTCTTCGTCGCCCTGGGCGTGCTCTTCCTGGTGTTCGACGGCACGGCCGGCCTGTCCGGCGGCTTCGGGCTCACCGACATCGAGGGCGCCGCGCAGGAGTGGGTGACCGGAACCCTTGGCGATGTACCGGACGAACTGGTTCTCCTCGTCGCGGGGTTGGCCGCAGTCACCGTCCTGGTGCTGCGTCGACGTCGTGCCGCGGCCCCGGAAACGGCTGCCGCCCCGCTGCCGTCCGCCAGCGACGTGGCCGGAGTGAACCTGACGCCCGGCCGGTCGGCGTGGCCGGCTCGACGGTGGGTCGCGGCGATCGCCGGCGCCGTAGCGACCACGGTGGTGATCGCGGTTCCCACCGACCTGATCGACACCCCCTACTTCAGCCGGGACATGGCCGTCACCTGGTGGGCGTGGCCGGTGCTGGTGGTGACCGCGGCGCTGTCCGGGCTGCTCCTGGCGACCTACGTCGCACCCGCCGCCGGACCTGGGGAGGCGGCGGTGGGCCGCAGCGAGTCGCGGACCGGCGTGACCGGGGCGACCCTGTCGCTGTTCGCCGTCGGCTGCCCCGTCTGCAACAAGATCGTCCTGATCGCGCTCGGCTACAGCGGCGCGATGAGCTGGTTCGCTCCGGCGCAGCCCCTACTCGCCGCGGGCTCGATCGTCCTGCTCGCCTGGGCGCTGCGGCGTCGGCTCGCCGGCGAACGGGCCTGCCCGGCCCCGGCCGTGTCGGAACCGCTCACCGCCGACGGTACGGTCGACCGGTGACCCGAAGGAAGGACCCCGGCAACGACCGCCCGCTGGGTCCGCTGGAATCCGCGGTGATGAACGCGTTGTGGGAAGCGCCCGGACCGCTCACGGTGCGGCAGATGGTCGACGCGATGGCGGACCGCGACCTCGCCTACACCACGGTGATGACGGTCCTGGACAACCTGCATCGCAAGGGCTGGGCGGAGCGCGACCTCGCCGGCCGGGCATACCGCTACCGCCCGAAGGCCAGCCGGGAGGAGCACGTCGGACAGCTCATGGCCGAGGCGCTCTCCTCGGCCGCCGACCAGCATGCGGCGCTGGCCCGGTTCGTCGACGCCATGGCGCCCGAGGAGGCGGCGGCGCTGCGCGAGCTACTGGACCAGCGCGGAAAGTCGAGCCCGTGACCAGCCTGGTACTGCTGGCCTGGGCTGCCTCGGTGGCGGTCCTCGCCCGTCCTGCCCTGACCGGGCGATGGACGACCTCCCTGCCCCGGCTCACGGTCGGGCTGTGGCTCGGCGCGGAACTGTCCGTCACCGTCGCCGTCCTCACTGCCGGGCTGCTCGTCGCCGTACCGCCGGCTGCCCTCGCCGCCGGTCTGGAAGGCATCATCGTCGCGTGCACGCGGGCACTGGCGGGCCTGGGTGCCCCTGACGAGACGCTGGCCGTGATCGGACTGCTCGCCACCACGGTCCTCGTCGCCCGCCTCCTGATCAGTCTCATCGTCACGTTCGCGTCTGCCCGCCGCTGGCGCCGGCGCCACCTCGCGGCGCTGCTGCCTCTGAGCCGACAGGACGCCAATGGTTGGACGGTCGTCGACCATGCCACCGCCGCGGTCTACTGCCTGCCCGGCCGCCCGCGCCAGGTCGTCGTCACCAGCGCCGCGATCGACGCGCTCACCGCCGACGAACTGGCAGCGGTACTGCGACACGAGCGGGCGCACCTCCGGGGCCGGCACCACCTCCTCGTCGCCCTCGCCGTCGCGTTCCACCGCGCTCTGCCCGGACTGACGATGGCCGACGCGGCCGAGACGGAGATCAGAAGGCTGGTGGAGCACCTGGCCGACGACCGCGCGAGCGAGCGCCACGGGCGGCATGCCGTCGCCACCGCCATCGTCCGGCTCGCCGACCGCACTCCCCGGCACGCTCTGGGTGCGGGGACGGGGGCGGTCGAGCGGGTACGCCGGATGCTCGCACCGCCGGCCCGACCCCGGATCCTCCATCGCCTCGTCGCCGCCAGCGCGATCGGACTGCTCCTGGCCGGACCGCCGGCCGTGGCGGTTGCCTCCGCCGGCCTGGTCCTCCAGGCCGCCACCTGTTCGACCAACTCGCCACCGCCTGCCGGGAGTCCCGCCGTGCACCTGGCAGGCGGCTGACGCCCTCGATCCGAACCGGCGCTCATCTGCCGCCAACCTTGGCAAGGATGAGGACTGCGCCGGGAACAATCTTCCGCACGCCGAGAGGAACCAACCATGGACAGCAGAGGCTGGGACGAGCGGTACGCGAGCGCCCCGGAACTCGTGTGGACCGCCGAACCGAACCGCTTCGTCGTCGAGGAGGTCGCTGGTCTGTCCCCCGGTCGAGCCATCGACCTGGCCGCCGGCGAGGGACGTAACGCGGTGTGGCTGGCCCAGCAGGGCTGGGAGGTCACTGCGGTCGACTTCTCCGCCGTAGCCATCGAGCGGGGCCGGGAACTGGCCCGCCAGCGAGACGTCACCGTCGACTGGCAGGTCGCCGACGTCACCGAGTACGCGCCGCCGGCCGACGGCTTCGACCTGGTGCTGATCGCGTATCTGCACCTGCCCGCCGCGCAGATCGCAGCCGTGCTGGCCCACGCCCGGGACGCGGTGCGTGCCGGCGGGCGGGTCCTCGTGGTCGGCCACGACCTCGCCAACCTCTCCGGCGGGACGGGCGGCCCGCAGGACCCCGATGTCCTGCTCACTCCCGAGGTCGTGGTGAAAGGGCTGGCAGGGCTGCGGATCCGCCGGGCCGAGACCGCTCGTCGACCGGTGACGGTGGAGGGCCGTACCGTCGACGCGCTGGACACGGTGGTGGTCGCCGAACGTTCCTGACCATCCGGGCGGGCACGACCGCCAAACCCCGCCAAAATGGGCCATATGAGCGTGGGTTCGACGAGCGGTGTGGCCGGGCTGCGGGGAAACCGTCAGCGCCCGCAGCAGGCGGGCTTCGTGGAACTGCTCTTCGACGTCGTGTTCGTCTTCGCGTTCACCCGGCTTTCCCAGCGGCTGGTCGAGCATCTCCACCGGCGGGGCTTCTACACCACCATGCTGCCGTCGGTCCTGGTCGGCGTGGTCCCCGCTGTGGTGCTCGCCGGGATCGCCGTTGCCGACGTGGTCAGCTCGCGGCGACGTGCGCGGGTGCACGGTCCACCGCCCGCTCCGGCCGGTTGACGCCGGCGGCTTTCCGAGCCTCGGCTCTGCATCCGCGCCGGCAGTGCGCCGCATACCCACCGGGGTATGCTGGGTGAAGAGGTGATTGCGATGAGGCTTGCGAACAGTGAAGCCCGGCCAGCCCTTCCGTGGGAGGTCACCGGGGTGTTGGCCGTGGTCGCGCATCCCGACGACGAGTCCTTCGGCCTCGGCGCCGTGTTGGCGGAGCTGATCTCCCAGGGCGCCCGGGCGAGCGTCCTCTGCTTCACCCACGGCGAGGCCTCCACCCTGCGTGGCCGCCCCGGGGAGCTGGCCGTGGTCCGGTCCCAGGAGCTGACGGAAGCGGGGGCGGCGCTCGGCCTGTCCCGGGTCGAGCTGCACGACTACCCCGACGGCAACCTGGCCGGCGTACCGGTCGACGAGCTGGCCGCCCATGTCCTGCGACTCATCGGCGAGGAGCGCCCCAGCCACCTGCTGGTCTTCGACCTCGGCGGGGTCACCGGCCATCCCGACCATCACCACGCCACCCGGGCCGCCCTGCTCGCCGCCGGCACGGCCGGCCTGCCGGTGCTGGCCTGGGCCCTGCCCCGACCCGTCGCGGAGCAGCTCAACGCCGAACTGGGTACGGCCTTTGTCGGACGCGACCCGGCTGAACTGGACGCGACGCTCGTCGTGCGCCGTGAGCTCCAGGCGGTCGCCATCGCTCGCCACCGCAGCCAGTCGGCCGACAATCCCGTGCTCCGCCGCCGGTTGGAACTGCTCGGCGGCCGTGAGTATTTGCGATCAATCCACCCGTCGGCGTGGACGCCCGCGACACCACGTCGCACGGAATCGGGACACGTCCGACCGGCGGTCGCCACCCCTTAGACCCGGTCGACGCCGGTACCGGTCGTGCGGGCCGGGCCTCGGCCGGCGGATCAGAGGGCCCGTCGCATACCGGCGCGGACGGCGTCGAGCGCGCCTTCGGGGAAATCCACCGCACCGCCGAGTTCGGTGGCCTCAAGTTCGGCGCCGGCCGCCTCCTCCAGCGCCTCGACGAGATGAGTTGCGTCCATCGGACGGACCCCGAAGGCGAGCAGGCCGTGGTTGGCGAGGATCACTGCCGAGGTGAGCGGGTGCGCCTGCAGGGTCCGTACGATGCCTTCCACCGACTCCAGCGTGCCCCGGGGAGCCCAGGGCACGACCGGGACATCCTCGGCCTGCCCGAATCTGAGCAGGGCTTCGTACCGGCACGGCAAGGGTCGGCTGGCCAGCGCGAAGCCGGTGACCGCCGGGGAGTGCGTGTGGATGACCGCTCCGATGTCACCACGGGTCTGGTAGACCCGGGCGTGCATGGACACGATCTCCATGTTCTCGGGCGTGATATCGCCCTCGACCACCTCGCCGTCAAGCCGGACGACGGCGAACTGGTCGGGCCCTAGCCGGCGGACGCGTCCCGTGTTGCTGATGACCATCGTGTCGCCCTCAGCGCGAGCGCTGACATTCGCGTGGCCGGAGTGGGACATCACCCCGGCCGTGAACAGTTCCCGGACCGCATCGACCAGCTGCATGCGCAGTTCATCGGGCGAGGCACTGGTCACGTCATCCCCCTCCGTCCGCTGAGAGCGATCGGCGAGATACCCACCTGAGCACCTATCACACCCGAGAGGCATCGGTCGCTCCGTTTCGAGTACTCGGACAGCCACCTCGCCCGGATGCGTGGGTCCGGTTTCCCGCAGCAACTCGTCGGCGCGATCCGAAGTGCGCGGCCTACCCGGACGGTCGTTACGGCTGCCCGCTTGCCGCCGGAACGCGGTCGACCGGCCCAAGACACGCCGGGGGCAGGGCGAACCAGCGCAGCTCCTCGAAGTCATCCGGTAGGCCGGTCACTCCCTCATCAAGACGATCTTCGCGGGAGTGGAAGATGTCCCGTGCCTCGCGCAGGTAGCCGGCCAGCGCACTCTCGCCGAGCCTCTCCATCCGGCCAGGGCGCGTCGATTCGCCGCCGAACAGGTAGTTCAGGTCCGCCAGTCGCAGCGGCGGCTGAACAGGGCCTCGGTGGTGGCGCCACAGCCCGGTGCGGGGGTCGAAGCGGTAGTCGCTGAGCAGCCGGTGCCCGTACCGGGCGACGAGGTCGACCGCGTCGATGAGGTAGCCGGCGACCGTGTCCGAGATGAAGTAGTTGAAGTTGATCCGGGTCCAGCCGGGCTTGATCCCCTCGCAGCCGAGGCCGATCTCGTCACGGAAGGCGTGCGAGCGCTCCGTGTCTATCTCCAGGAGGCGATGTCCGTACGGCCCGGCGCAGGAACAGCCGCCGCGGGTCTGGATACCGAACAGGTCGTTGAGCAGCG